>JANXZD010000411.1 GCA_025355705.1 Bacteroidota bacterium
GGCAGATATTCCCAACGCAAAACAGCATTCCCACGCAACTCTTTTGTTGTCGTATTTCTATTCCCAACAAATATGTTCGGGGAACCCCCTGAGACACCGTCAACATCAATGGAGCGACCGACAGTTTCATTATTGTCAACAGAATCAATCACCGTTGAACCGTTTGTCCCATAAATGAGATAATCGTCAGACTTTGATTTCAGCAATACTTTAAGATTTGAATATAATTGTGAAGAGATTAGCGGCTGTAAATACAATTGCAGACTTAATGTCGGCGTAAATGTCCAGTTAAGTCGAATGTTTGCTGATAATTCTTTGTAGTCTAGTTCCGCAAAAACATATCGGTTACCAAATGTATTTACCGCTAACGGATCTGAATACACTGTGCCAATCCATTGCAATTTATTTAGATCCGTTGTAAGACTTGGTCCTATCGAAAAAGTAATATTGGATATCGGACGATATTGTGTCCAAAATCCCAGCTGGAATGAATTGCCCTGCGTAGATTTTTCTTGATAGCCAAACATCTCCACTACGATTGGTTTACTATAATCGGAGGAAAAATTAACATTGTAACTAAAAGCAGGTTTGCTGATTGTCAATGGTCCACCGCGGGTTCTTCGATTGTTATAAAATTCGTTCGGATTCAAATTCACACCCCAATTAACCGAATAAAAATTCATGAATTGAACAAAACCGAAATGCACCAATATTCGATGGACTAAATTCCCTTCGAAATCGTAACTTTGTCCGAAACCACCGCCAAGTTCCTTCCTTCGAAAAAAACCGTCCGGCTCAGACCAATTGTATCCGGCACCAATATGCATATTGATCACATCGGCACGGGATTGAAAACCGAGATCGTTTACCTCATAGTTTGGGTTGATGAATCCGAACGAAGAATTAAAAAAGAAATTCCCTTTTTGTTTAATCAAATAAAAACGTCCCGCATATCCCGTCAATGAAGTTGCATTTGAATCAACGTTCAAATTATTAGCATCGGGTCTTTGGAAATAATGCTGCGAATTTGTCTGCACATTTGTTATCCTTGTTCGACTTCCTTGAATACGAGAAAGGTTTGTATATCCGGTCATCACCCACGCTTTACTGCTATCAAGAAATGTCCAGCCATCCATTCCAACGAACAATCCGTTATCATTCAAACTATTTTTAAGGACATTATCAGAAAATTGCCGTTGTGTGAAAGTGCTTAACAATCCAATACCTTGCTTCCCATCATTAAAATCACGCTGAACCCTGCCGACACCATAGTATGTTAATGGCTCTACTTCTGCTTCCGATCGAAGGCTATTCAATTTGTAATCCGCAAATTCACGAGCAGTAACTGCGTGAATTGTTCCAACATTCCATCCATCCGCAATTTTTCCTGTAATCTTTCCAGCACCGAGAATTCTTGTCGCAAACGGTGATTCCAAAAAATCAGTATTGCTTAGCGAATCATTTCCCACGGGTGATCGTCCGATCCTTCTACTATAGAACGGCGTGGTGTACGGAAAATTAAAATTCCAAAAATTCCTTCCACCTCCTTGTCCGTAATTAGTAAAGATGTTTGCACTTTCAACAAAGAACGGTCGTTTCTCTTGAAACATGGATTCAACATCGGATAAATTCACGGTAGCGGGATCAACTTCAACTTGTCCGAAGTCTGGATTAATTGTTGCATTCAAAACGAGGTTACTGCTCAAACCATATCGAATATCGGCTCCAAGATCCGATGAATATCGTGATCCATTGTTGAATGGATTTCCCTGGGCCGGATGAGTATATTCCGCTTTCGATGTTGCGAACGGTAAGATCTCTAATGCGTTTGCCGGTTTCACTCCTTCAATTCCGATAAGCTCTGAGAATCGCGAAACAAACCCGCTTTCATTTCTCGGTGTGAACACAAGATAATCAGTTTCATTCTTTCTTCCGATATCTCTTCGAAAATTTATTCCCCACACTTGTTGATCTTTTTCTTGAAATCTGAGTTGAGAAAATGGAATTCTCATTTCAGTAGTCCATCCCTTATCATCAATCGAGGATTTGCCATCCCAAACACCATCCCAATCAGAATTATCCCAATCATCGTTATAGAGAACACCATCGCCTACGGAACCTGAAGGACCAATCACGAAATAATTTCCCGAGCGTTTATCTCTATACGGATCAAGAAAAACGCCGAACCAATCTGCCGTGTTCATATTATCGCGTCGCCCAAGAAGTGCCAATATTGAATCTGGGTGAGCATCATATAATCGAGCGGCGATATAGATCGCATCATTGTCGTACGCAATCCATACTTCGGTTTTTTCACTCGGCAACGATCCTTGGTCGGGATCCTTTTGTTTGAAATCAGAAAATGGTTGAGAAGAACGCCAAATGTCTTCATCCAATTTCCCGTCAATGATGATCCGTTCATTAAGTTTAAGCGCCTGAATATGCTGCGTTGCGTTTGTAAGCGTTGCAATCACTGCAAGACAACCAACCAAACGGTGAATCAAATTCATCGAACCTCCAATTAACACAAAAGCGGCATTAGTTATGAACGCTACGCCGCTTCTGTGAGTTTGTTACATTACTATTGTAAATTATTTTTTCTTGATGTCGATATAGCCGTTGACAGTTTCAAGTATAATCGTTTCGCCACCGCCGTTGATCACATATCGTGCACGAATCTCTTCACGGTCATCATTTTTTTCATACGATTCTGCCTTGAAATCAGATCGAACCTCGTACTTTGTTTTTCGTGAGAATGAACCCCAATTGTCGCGTAAACGAATTGTTGCTTCGATGGTTGCTTTTGTATTTTCAGGTATTGTAAGCCGAACATCACCGCCGGCAGTTTTCAGTTTACTGTTTCCTTTGCCACTAGGAATCAATTCAGCAGTAACATTTCCGCCTGCAGTGCTTGCTTCAATCGATCCGGTAATATTCTTCAGTTCGATATCACCACCGGCGGTTTTTGCTTCAACTGTTCCGGATGCTCCCTTTAGATTAAGATCTCCTCCGGCTGTTCTGAGATATGCGCTGCCACTCACTTTTCCAACTCGAACATCACCGCCAGCGGTTGATAGAGAAGCATCTCCACCAATATCACCAACTTCAATATTACCACCGGAAGTTCGAGCATCAAGTTTTTTAGCTACTTTGTCGATACGAATATCGCCGCCTGATGTACTAACTGTCGCTTCTCCATTAACATTTGCAAGAGTGATGTTTCCGCCTGATGTCCGCAGATCTGCTTTGCCTTCTATGTCACCGGTTTTTACATCACCGCCCGACGTGGCCATGCTGACAGTTCCTTTTACTTTCTCTATTGTAATGTTTCCACCGGAGGTGGATCCTTTTACATCTCCAGTAATATTTCCCTGCAATTCAATATCCCCACCTGATGTTCTAAGATCCAGTTTAGTTTGCGAAGGAACCGTAATCTGAAATCTTCCATCGCTATGATTACCCCATTTGGGACGATAAGAAACTCTCACTTCATCTCCGGATTGTGTCATCTTTACATATTCCATATCTTCTTCATCAATTCCGTCGACAACAACATTGATCTCATTTTTATCCGATGATCTTATCAAGATCTCGCAACCACTGACAGAAACCTCAAGAGAGCTTCCTTTCCCCACCGTGAACGTTTGTTCTTTATGAGATTGAATACTGGACGAGGAAGCATTTGCCGCGAAACTTTCATGTGAACCTGATTTTCCTGATGTTTTTGCTCGTGGTGCTCTCGGCGTTTCTTGTTCGCTTGCTGTACCAATTGCGTTAACCAGAATGATACAGACTATAAATGATACAATAGTTCTTGTTCTCATTGATATATCTCCTTTACTAAGTTGACCGCACGATTGCGGATATAATTATTTTGTTCTTTTTCAATTTGTTGTTTCAAAGCATTGATCGTGGCAACATCGAACTTTGTCCCATCCATTTTTATCATTTCAAAAGCGTTTATTGCAGCAACCCGCAATCCAGCGTTGTTATCTTTTGAAATAACAAATAACAGAGCATCACGGATATCTGCATCGAAGTCATACTGCTGAAGAACTCTTAATGCTTCTCTTCTCACTCCGGGATTACTATCAGACGTAAGCGACTTTATCAAAGTGGATTTGATCAAAGGATCAATAATCTTTTTATTTTCAGAATGATGCCGGATCGCGTTGACTGTTGAAAGACGAACGCCCGCATTCGATTCGTTCAACAACGCGTGGGTGAGCAGTTTTTGAATTTCGGGATCATCAATCTTTCCTTTAATATGCATCGGTGCAACGGCATCAAATTCAAACTCAACTTCGCCATCACTCGCATCGCTATCAATGAATCGGACATTCGAAATAGATGTTTGTGGTCGAGCATCTGAAGAATTTATAGCCGGTTGAAATAGGAGACCGTGTTCACTTGCCATCGGCGAAAATGAATAATACCCGATCACCATGCCAACCAAAAGGATAAGTGCACCTCCAAATGCAATTTTAGGTTGAATGAATTCAACTGCGACAGCAATAATTTGATAAACAATCGACTTTTTATTCCGCTCTTTGCGTAATGCTTGGCGCAATTGACTGCGGGCATCGCTCAACAAACTATCAGATGTTTTTGAAGAAGTATTTTGGGAAATAAATGATTTGAGTTCTTTCAGTCCCTGATATTCTTTATTCAAATCGGGATGTTTCTTGAGATACACATCCAGTTTTACCTGATCTTCGCTGTTTAGTTCGCCATAGACCGAAAGCTGCATTAACTCTTTATACACTTCTTTTTTCATATTCTACCCGTATAAATCTTGCAAGTGGATTCTCATCTTTTGTGTCGCTTCAAATAGATATTTTTTTACAGTACCTTCAGCACAATTCATCATTACCGCAATATCTTTCAATTTATAATCTTGATAATGCCTAAGAGTAAATACCAATCTTTGTTTCGGGGATAAATTTTGTAATGCATTTTCAATTCTGTACGAAATTTCATTCCCGAACGTTTGAGAATCTGTTTCACTATCACTTACCGCAACCACAGCAGTAGTTTCGTCATCATTATCGTCATCCAGCAAGAGATGCAAATTTCTTTTTTTCTTCTCCCGGTACGTTAGACAAACATTCGTTGCAATTCTAAATAACCAGGTGGAAAATTCACTCTGCTGTTGAAACTTTGACAATCCTTTAAATACACGGATAAACGTTTCCTGATAGATATCTTTTGCATCTTCAGCACAGCGGGTGTACCGTGAAGCAATATTGAGCACATCTTTATCATATCGAAAGATGAGTTGTTCAAATGCAGAGAAATTTCCTGCTTTGGATTGCTCTATGAGTTCAGTATCCGTTTGCGCCATATGACTGCATTTATCTATTAGACTTTCGATGCTGTAAAAAGGTTGTGGTGTTATTGCAACCTTTTCCATCGAACCGTATATTATACAAATAATGGTGAACTTACGATGAAAATAATGTTCGGTTGCATACTGTTTCTTCCAATTCTATCATTGGGACAACAGCGGGAATTTAGTTTTTATATAGAGAGGAAGGATTCTATCTTATTGCTGCGCCTCACCTCAATGGAGACTTTCCCTTGCTTAGGATACTCAATGAGAACAGTCGAAATGTGGGATCATGATACATTGGTAGTTGATATCCGGGGATTTGTAAAACCGTTACAGTGTTATAGTATTGCAGATGTTGCAAGGAAGACACAACAGATCATCGGGATTAGATCAAAACAGTTCGGTGTAAAACTTCGATGGAAAGATACATCTGATCTCTGGCTTATTAATACAGCAACAGAATCAGTGACCGCAGTAGAAAAACATGTCGCTTTTACTTCTTGGTTCAGGGATTGAATCTCCCTATAGGATACTAATGAATGGATCCTTCGTCCTTTCATCCAACAAAAAGGGAATAGCATATCATTCATATTCCCTTTTTGATATAAAAACTCTTATTAATTTTTACGAACTGCGGGATTACTTGATTCAATCATCAGCATTCTTCGCTTTGGAAAATTCTTTTTATCCTGTAACTGAAATTGCACATCAAAAACAACTTCGGAAGCGCGCTTCTTTCCATAGAACGTTTCCGGTATCCACTTTACTTTTCGGAGCGTGGATTTAACGGAATTACTAAAAATTCCATAGCCTCCAAAATCTATCGCGGTGACGTTCCCAAGAGAATCAATTTCTACACTTACTCTTGCAATATCTTCAACTCCGGCGCGGCGTGCCAATTCAGGATAGACGATAAGACTCTTCAATGAATCCCATCCAATCTCCGGCTTTGCTTCTACCAGAGCATCTTGTGAATAACCAAATGAAACTAACAACAGAATAGAAATGCATAGCGATTTCATATAATGCTCCTTGTTAATTGATATACGAATTTCATTGAATTTCCACCGAGAGTCAAGCCCTATAATCAATCTTTCTTTTCAATGTTTGAAGAACCAAATGGAATTACACGTTTCGTCGATGCGCTTAAAATTGCTGCTTCAATCAAGCGAATTGTATCCCTTCCTTCCTCAGGTTTTACAATAATTCTTCCTTTCCCTGTTATCGCATCAAAAATATTTTCATAATATGCAGGATAATTTCCATTCTCGGTTTCTCTTGTTGTGATACTATGTTCGCCTTTCATTTGCGTATTGAGTTTTCCCCATAACTCAATAGAATCTTTCCCCCAATCAAGGCTTAACGGTTGTTCTCCACGTTTTAGCATTTCTTCCTGAGGATCGAGCCCGTATTTCACAAACGAACCTTCCGTTCCGTGCAGTGTAAACCGTGCACCGGCTTCGCGTACCAACAATCCTGAGCGTAGTATGACTTTTATAACATCATAATAGAGTATCATTTCAAAGTGGTCAATAATTTTCCCACCATCACGTCGTGCTCCCATATCAGCATAAACAGAATTTGGCAGCCCAAACAATACTTGTGCCTGATCGATCAAATGAGAGCCAAGATCATATAACAATCCGTTCCCTTTGTCGCCGCTTTCTTTCCAAGGATTATCGCGGATGAAGTTTACATAACGATCGTAATGCGATTCGTATTCAACCAACCGTCCCAGCAGGTTTTGCTCGACAATTTTTTTTACCGTAAGAAAATCACCATCCCAACGTCGGTTTTGGAAAACGCTGATGATCTTTCCTTTTTTCACCGAAATATCAATAAGCTCCTGAGCCTCCGTTGAGGTAACGGTAAATGGTTTGTCTATTATTACATGTTTGTTTGCAAGAAGTGCTCGTTTCCCCAAATCGTAATGAGTAGTGTTTGGTGTGGCGATAACAATAAGATCAATATCTTTATTTTGAAGAGCCTCATCAATATTTTTTACAATAGTAGCCCATGGATATTTTTTGCGAGCCTTTTCCGAGCTGCGTTCAACAACCGTTGTTAATTCAAAATTTGGGTTCGACGCAATAAGCGGTGCATGAAAAACCTGTCCCGCCATACCATAGCCTATAAGTCCTACTTTTATTTTTTTATCCATATAATGACAATAGACGTGTTATGTGAAATACCAATGATTCTTACCTCTTGTTTTATTTAAAACTTATCTCTTCCTATCGTAAAAATCAACACTTTCATTTTCCACTAGGTACACCTATATTTCGACAAATAAATCTGTTAAATCGAGGAAAAAATCATGGCATACGAGACACTGTTACTCACCAAAGAAAACGGATACGCGCTTATCCAGATCAATCGCCCTCAGGCATTGAATGCCCTCAACTCACAAGTGCTGATAGATATTTATAATGCACTCTTCGAAATAGATCATGAAGATGAATTCAAGTGCTCTATTGTAACCGGAAATGAAAAGGCATTTGCTGCCGGAGCTGATATAAAGGAAATGACAGATAAAAACGGGAAACAGATGTTCAATGACAATCAGTTCGAATCCTTCTACAAAATTCGGACAATCAAAAAACCGATCATTGCCGCCGTCAACGGATTTGCGCTTGGAGGCGGATGTGAACTAGTGATGGCGTGTGATATGATCATTGCAAGCGAAACGGCAAAGTTTGGTCAGCCGGAAATTAATCTTGGTGTGATTCCGGGAATGGGAGGCTCGCAGCGATTAACGCACGCTGTTGGTAAGTATAGAGCAATGGAATTACTCCTAACCGGAGATATGTTCTCTGCGGAAGATGCATTGAAATGGGGATTGGTAAACAAAGTTGTTCCAAGTGAATTTTTGGTGGAAGAAGCCAAGTCCCTTGCAAAAAAAATTGCAGGCAAGCCGTTAATGGCAATTCGTGCTGCAAAAGAAATGATCAACAAAGCAGATGACCTTTCTTTACACGATGGATTGGAATACGAACGCAGAAAATTTGCAGACCTATTCGACACTGAAGACCAAAAAGAAGGAATGAAAGCGTTTGTGGAAAAGCGAAAAGCGGTTTGGAAGAATAAGTAGTGAAGTCGTTGAGTCGTTGAGTTAATGTGAAAACAATTTTAGCCACAGAGTTCACAGAGAAAATTTAGCAACAAAACATCATTAACAAACTTTAATTGGAACTCTCGTTTTTTTTCTGTATGTTTAAGTGTTGCAAATATGCAACACCGCATCTGAAAATCTAACACTGTCTCAGAAGCGGATATACGACACGCTTCTCTGATGGCAATTCGCATTAGGATATTCCTTCCGCACACTGCATCCAAAAAGCAGCGAGTCATTTTTTAACACAACATTTGCCTTACATCAACACTCTGCGACTGTTCTCGTTTGAGATTCTTCGCACCGCTCAGAATAAGAGTGATTAGTCTGCTTCTGCGCTTTGTTTGCGGCAAATAATAAACAAAAGGATCTAAAATAATGGCTTTTCAAGCCCTTGGTCTTAACGACCGACTTGTGCAAGGTATTCTTGCGACCGGGTATTCCACCCCAACAGAAATTCAAGCACGTGCAATTCCGCTGGCAGTCGCCGGCAAAGATATTATCGGCAGTGCGCAAACAGGAACAGGTAAAACCGCCGCGTTCACTCTTCCGATCCTTAACCGCTTAGCGGCACAGACGGAAAAATCGCATCACATTAAAGCGCTTATTCTTACACCAACACGCGAACTTGCGCAACAGATAGAAGATGCCGTAAAACAATACGGACGATTTCTTCCTGTGAAAGCTCTTTCAATTTATGGTGGAACAAATATTCAGAATCAGTTAAAACAATTATCACGCGGCGTCGATATTCTTATCGCAACGCCCGGACGATTAATCGACCATTTAGAACGCAGAAGCGTCAATCTTTCGCAGGTAGAAGTACTTGTGCTGGATGAAGCGGACAGAATGTTCGATATGGGATTCATCGACGATATGCGATTGATCATTAAACAAACACCGGCTACACGGCAGACACTGCTATTTTCTGCAACAATGGGGAAAGAAGTCCGTGCATTGGTGAAGAACATCCAAAAAAATCCGGAATTGATCGAAGTTGGTCATCAACGAACACCAGCAACGACAGTAACGCAGCATTTTTATACTGTGAATGATGACAAAAAATTGAGCCTTCTTCTTCACATCCTTCAAACGAAAGAATTGGACTGCGTGTTAGTGTTTTCCAAAACGAAAGTCGGAGCTGAACGAGTTTCCAATAATCTGCATAAGAACGGCATCAAAGCAATTTCGATCCATTCGGACAGAACGCAGGCACAGCGACAACGCGCACTTGCCGGGTTCAAACAAGGTCAATATAAAGTATTGGTTGCAACGGATGTTGCCGCACGCGGAATTGACGTTGAAGGAATTTCGCACGTGGTCAATTATGATATCCCAACCTATGCGGAAGATTATATTCATCGCATCGGACGAACGGGACGAGCGTTATCAACCGGTGATGCAATAACATTTGTTACACGAAGTGAAGCGCGACATGTGAAAAAGATCGAACAGTTCATCGGAAAGAAATTCGAAATTAAAAAATATCCTGACTTTGATTATAACAAAATAGAAGAAAAGATAGTTAAACAGCCGGGTCAATCAGAAACCGAACATCAATCATCCGATGAACCAAATTTCAACAGAGAACATCGAGAGAGCAGAGATCGTTTCAAACGAAATGACCGAGGTACGGATCGACGTTCAAGTTCTGGAAGCCGTCCGGATCGACGCGAAGGATTTAAACGAGATGATCGTCGAACCGGCAGCAGCGGATTTGGCGGTGGAGAAAAACGAAGTTCCGGTTTTCCAAAACGAGATTCGTTTGGCAGCGGAGAACGCAAAGAAAGCGGATACACAAAACGTGAATCATTTGGAGGAGAACGTAAAGAAGGTGGATTTCCACGACGTGAGTCGTTTGGCGGAGCTCGTAAAGAAGGGGGCTTTCCAAAGCGTGATTCGTTTGGCGGAGGACGCAGAGACGGCGGTTATCCAAAACGTGAAACTTTTGGCGGTGAACGCAAAGATAACGGATTTGTAAAACGTGAGTCATTTGGTGGCGAACGTAAAGAAGGTGGGTACGCGAAACGAGAATCATTTGGAGGAGAACGTAAAACCAGCGGATTCGTAAAACGCGATTCCTTCGGCGGAGAACGTAAACCGGGTGGATTCGTAAAACGAGATTCGTTTGGCGGAAAACGCAGAGAAAGTACTTTTGGAAAGCGAGATTCATCCGACGTACAGAAACGAGAACATAATTTTGAAAAACGAGAATCATTTACCGAAACAAGAGGTTTTGACCGACCGAAACCGCACAGCGGACCGGATTGGAAAACATTGATTCCCGAAGAACGAGAACACAAATCGCGCGATCACAAAGTCGTGCGTAAAATGGTTAGCAGAAAGAAAAAGGATTAGTAACCCTGTTATTTATGCTGGTGAGTCACGCTGCGCTTTGACAAAAGCATGACTTAACGAAACTAAAAAAGAAGCAGCCGGAAACGGTTGCTTCTTTTGTTTTAAAGCGAGATTTTCAGACTAACGTTTAGAAAGGCTTTTTGAATAGTAAATTCTATGAGGGATTATTATGGCCGACAAGTATAGATTTAAAAGACACGATTCCATCGGGGCTGCTGCAGCTGAAGAAGATCATAAATTTTTGACAGAATGTTTTATCGATAATGGTGATTTGAGTGTTTTATTGGACTGTAAGAATACAAAACGTGTCATTGTTGGCAGAACCGGATCCGGCAAAACGGCACTAATACAACAGCTTCTAAAACGAAATAATGTTATTGAAATCCTACCAGAAAGTCTTTCTTTTAATTTTTTATCAAACTCTGGCGTATTAAGATTCTTTCTTGACGCAGGTGTTAAGCTTGATTTGTTTTTTAAACTCTTATGGAGACACGTTTTCACAGTTGAATTACTAAAACGTAAATATCATATAACTAACGAGAATGCAAAGAAAACATATCTTGAAAGCCTAAAAAGTATTTTCAACAAAGATAAAAATAAAGAAAAAGCAATCGAATATCTTCTAAAGTGGGGAGGTAAATTTTTCGAAGAAACAGAGTATAGAATTAAAGAAATCACAAACAAACTTGAAGATGAATTAAAAGGAAGTATGGATTTAAAAAGGACACCAATTGAATTTGGTATCTCATCGGCTTCAAAACTTACTGAAGAGCAAAAAATTGATGTTGTTCAGCGTGGACAATCTGTAATAAACAATATACAGATGAAGGAACTTGGGGAAATACTAAGTTTTCTTGATGAAGATGTTTTCGACGATCAACAAGAACATTTTTATATATGTATAGATAGATTAGACGAAAATTGGATTGATGATCGATTTAGATATTTATTGATCAGAAGTTTGATTGAAACCGTCAAAGATTTTTATAAGGTAAAAAATGTGAAAATATTTGTTGCGCTAAGAACTGATTTATTAGAAAGGGTATTTAGATTAACCAGAGATCCTGGCTTTCAAGAAGAAAAATATAGATCGTTTTATTTACAATTGAATTGGCAAAATTCTATGCTGTCAGAATTACTTGATAAACGAGTGAATCTATTAATACGTTCTCAATACACACAAAGTGGTGTTACTGCAAAAGATATTTTGCCTTCAAAAATTGATGGAGATCCTTCGTTAAACTATATGATTCGAAGAACTCTTATGAGACCTCGAGAGTTAATAGAATTTTTTAACACTTGTATCGAGTACGGTCATGGTAAGGCAACTTTTACTAAAGAGATTATATTAAGATCTGAAGGAGAATATTCAAAAAATAGATTGCGAAGCCTGCAAGACGAATGGATATCAGACTATCCCTCTTTAATTGATTTCACTTCAATAATACGAAAACAAAATAGAAACTTTAAAGTTCGGATGTTAGATGAAGAAGCAATAGAAGCTTTTGCATTAAATTATGCAACTGTAAATTCTGATAAAACTGATTTTCTCTCAACTAATGCGAGAGGTTTTGCTGAAGCTAACATTAATCTTGAAAACTTTCTTGCAGGTGTTTTTCAGGTATTCTACAAAACAGGTATCGTTGGTATAAAAACTGAATCATATGATTCCGTACAATGGTCTCACAATGGTGTTATAACTATTGCAGCGCAAAACATAGACTTCAATACAACAATTTCAATACACCCAACCTTTCACAGAGTATTAGGCATAAAATCATGAGTAATGGCGTTTCTTTTCAGACCATCTTATATTCAATTTCCAATAACATTCTCACCATTTCATTCAATCGTCCGGAGAGTTACAATGCGGTAAATGAGCAGATGAAAAAAGAACTGCTCGATGCATTTAGACAAGCCGAAAAAGATCCCGGAGTAAAGTGTATTGTACTGCGCGGTGCCGGGGAAAAAGCATTTTGTTCGGGACAAGATCTGAAAGAATATCAGGAAGCAAAAAGTTCGATGAAGGAGATGCTCGAAAAAGGATACAATCCGATTATCAAACAGATGCGAACAATGGAAAAACCGATCATTGGAATGATCAATGGTGTCGCTGCAGGTGCAGGATTCAGTTTTGCGCTTGCGTGCGATATGCGCATCATGTCCGACAAAGCAAAACTCATTCAAGCTTTCGTCCGAATCGGTTTAGTTGCTGATTCGGGGAGTCACTGGTTCCTTCCACGATTGGTTGGGACAGCGAAGGCATTCGAGTTTGCTGCTACAGGAAAAGATATTGATGCAATAGAAGCGAAAGAAGTTAGGCTTGTCAATCACGTTGTTCCTCACACCAATCTGGAAAAAGTGACATACGATCTCGCAAATAAATTGGCGAACGGAGCAACCAAAGCAATCGGCATTATTAAACGGACACTCAACAAATCACTCACGATGTCATTCGATGAATTGCTCACGTATGAAGCAATGATGCAGGAGATCGCCGCACAATCGCACGATCATAAAGAAGGAATTGCTGCGTTCATTGAAAAACGTGCACCGAAGTTTGAGGGAAAATAGTTTAAAGGTTTGAAAATCTTCGAGCCAAATCATGGACATCGAGCCATATCTCTCTTTAATCCCACAATCACAAAGTGACCAATTGCTTCACGGATGGGGTTTTGATCTACTACGAGAATATTTCGTTATAGCGCAACAACTATCCCCTACAAAATCTCCTATCATAGAATTAGCCACAGGAACAGGACGAATGTGTGCAACACTCTCGTGTATTTTTCCTACGATATTTTCGGGAGATAATTCTTTAACAGATCTTCCCCGTACATATCAGCGCATACCAAAACAATTCGCAGAACGAGTCCATTATCTACAATTGAATATGGAGAATCTTCCCTTTCGCTCAGACAGTATTTCTACGCTGGTCTGCTTAAACACAATGCACGAAGTTTCTCATCCTGATGTATGTCTTCACGAAATGATCCGAGTGATGAATCCTAATGGAACGTTAGTGATCGGTGATTTTAATCGGACGGGGTTCGATGCGATGCAAAAGATCCATGAAATTGTTTACCATAATGATCATCTCGAAGGATCAATTTCTACGGATAAAATCAAAATGGTTTTAACTGCTTCATTTTGTTCCGTCCGCTCAGTTACAACTCCATTAAACACCACCTATTTCGCTTCCAACAAATAATAATCTCTCATACTAAATATTCTTTTCTTGTTTTTCGAAAATGACAATTAGTGATCACTATTTATATTGATTTTTCATCAATTCATTGGTACACTCTTAGCACAGTTTCACTTTAATTAAAAATATCATCATCATTAAGACAAACATCTCTGCAATCATCGAAAGGTAACACTATGCGCATCGGAATTCTCACCGGAGGCGGCGACGTTCCCGGATTAAATCCTTGTATTAAAGAAGTGGTCTATCATGCAGCGAATGCAGGAGCAGAAGTGTACGGCATTCGCCGCGGCTGGGGCGGGTTGCTGAATTTTAATATTGACGATGTTGAAGATCAAAAGAACTGGATTATTCCTTTAACAAAACAAAACACTCGAACTATTGATCGTTCCGGAGGTACATTTCTTCATACGTCTCGAACAAATCCACAAAAAGTAAAATGGACAGATATTCCAAAATTTTTACAAAATCCGGAAAACCCGCCAAAGGATGGTGATCCAATCAGTGATTTCACTCCGCACGTTCTCCGCGTTCTTGAATATTTGAAGATCGATGCATTGATCACCATTGGCGGTGACGATACACAAAGTTATGCTGTCCGTTTGCACAATGAAAAATTCCCTGTCGTCTCTATTCCAAAAACGATGGACAATGATGTGTACGGAACCGATTACTGTATAGGATTTTCAACGGCAGTCACACGCAGTGTTGAATTCATCACCAATCTTCGTACATCAACCGGTTCGCACGAACGTATCGCTGTGATCGAACTTTTCGGACGTAATTCCGGTGAAACTTCACTCATCTCTGCATATCTTGCCGGAGTTGATCGCGCAGTTATTTCCGAAGTCCATTTCGATCCGGAAAAATTAGCCGCATTGCTCATGGATGACAAGAGAACAAATCCGAGCGGATACGCGATCATGACAATTTCCGAAGGGGCTCAAATGATCGGTGGAAAAGTTGTTGAATACGGACAAGCGGATGCTTATGGTCATAAAAAACTTGGCGGCATCGGACAAATTACCGGTGAAGCAATTCAGAAAATTACCGGACAGCACATCATCAATCAACAAGTCGCCTATTTAATGCGAAGTGGTGAACCCGATGCATTGGATAGAATGGTGGCAATGTGTTACGCAAACCTTGCAACGGACATGGTCATAAAGAAACATACCGGAAGAATGGTTGCATTGCGTGATGGAAAATATACGACTGTTCCTCTCCACTCAATTACCGATGGGGTGAAACGTGTTGATGTTCAAGAATTATATGATTCTGAAAATTATCGCCCGCGCATATTAAATGTGATCGGAAAGCCGATGTTCTTGTATTAGTTCAGATTTTGATAGCTCCGAAACCTTTGAAATTTCGGAGCTATCCGTCTTGATTAATTGAGATATTGATGAGAAATTATTGCTCTTGGTTTTAATGTTGATTATGTTTCATGCATAAATAAGGAGGCGTTATGCAACGATTCATTATTTTCTTTACCGCTTTTCCGTTCTTCTTCTCCGCACTTGTTGCCCAGAAAAATCCGCAGATTGAATTATCAACATCATTTCCATTCCACGCATTTCAAAGTTCGTCACGGGATTATTTTCTCACAACAAAATATTCAGCGGGAGTTTCATTTACCATCAATGACTACGCTGATTTCATCTCGACAATAACCTATACGCAGCAAAATGCGATTATGACACAGGTTCCATCATACAGAACCGGTGCTTTGGTCGATTCCAGAACAATTTTTGTTCCATTTACTTCCGATCCATTCTTTTCCGAATATGGAGTATTCACCGGAGTACGATTGACAACGAGTCAAAACTTTGCACAGGTGTTTGTGAAAGGACAAATTGGAGTGCTTGACGCAAAATATGGAACGATACAAAGTGTTCCATATTTGAATCCCAACGACCTTCCCGGCGGATATTCTTATCGAGATGTTGAAGGTGATGTGATGAAAATCCAGATCGCTGGAATGTATGGTGCCGGATTGATGCTGCATCCGACCGCATCATTGACATTCGTCGTTGACCTCCATGCAATCAATCGTTTCACAAATCAACCGCTTGATGTTTACAGAAGCGTTGGTGTGCAATTCGGGATGTAAATCATCCGATAAATGAAAAAGCTACTGCTCATATTATTGTTCATCAACTCACAGGCATTCTCACAAGCCGGAAGCAGTGCCGTTCCATTTCTTCTCATATCTACTTCTGTTGAAGCAAATGGGATGGGCGGGATAATGACTGTGGCGAATTCGTCAAGTCCTTCATCAATGATGTTCAATCCCGCACAACTTGGCATGAGCAGCCAAACCGATTTTTTTAGCACAGAAATGTATTCCCACAAAACATTATGGCTGCCGCAATTTAGATTACATGATCTTTGGATCAATAATTATTCCATGATGTATGGAATGAAACTGCCTACGACAAATAACTCACTGATCAGCGTTGGTTTTGGATACTCACGTTTATTTTTGAATCTCGGAAGGTTTATTGTTACCACCGAAAATAGCCCCGACCCGATTGCTAACTTTGATGGGTACGAAACCAGCGACAATTTTAGTATCGGTGTCAGTGTTGATCTCGGTATCACTGTGGCATTCGGCACGACAATAAAAAAAATCACATCAAACCTCAGCCCAATCGGAACCGCGCAAGAAAAAACTTCGGGCGGTGCAAATGTTTGGGCTTCAGATCTCGGCTTATTAATTAAAATTCCGGTGATGCGTTTTATCTTTATGGATGAAGAATTTAAGGGAAAAACTCTTTTACCTTTTTTTGATATAACTGCAGCGCATGCGTTAAATAATCTTGGCAGCCGTGTCGTCTATATTGATCCTGCACAATCAGATCCGTTACCGCGAACTGCGCGCTTAGGATGGTCGATTGAAGCCGGATTAAAATTTCAAACAGACAAATTCAATGTCTCTTTAATCAATTTAACAGTCGCTCGAGAGGCTGAAAATTTATTATTTAAACGGGATAATATCGGAAATTGGGAATACTATGGCGCACCATTAGGGAACATTGATATCTATAAGAATCTTATTGCAAGCGAAGCTAATGGCTACGTCACTGTACGAAGAGGGTTTTCTGCCAATTTTTTTGAAACGATAACATTTCGACAAGGTTCGTACGAAGGAGACGGGAATCTTTCCTATACGACAACAGGTTATACGATCAGTACAAGTGGAATTTTAAAATATTTCAAATCTACCATGCCTATTAGTTCAGACTTTAATCCAGTTCAATTCTTATTGTCTCATTTTGAAATTAGATTTAGTCATAGTGAATATACAGGGCATACTCTCTTAGATGGAACGGGATTCGATAATCTTATATTTTCATTCCGCCATTAAAATCTATACCGTAACTTTCAGAATTTCCGAGTTATTATCAAACAACAATCCCGTCTTTAAAGACGGGATTGTTGTTTTTGCATAGCCATCTATACATGAATTGGAGCTTTCAATTCCTTCTTTTCTTTCCCGTTCGTTTTCCAAACAAACAGTCCACGTTGTTGATACGATGTATGAAGTAAGTGATGCGACATTTCCCCGAGTGGTTCTTTCAGAAATTCACTGTACAACGCAGCAACGTTTGGATTTTCGTGCGATTTACGGAGAGGCTTGTTTGCATCCTCGGCGTAGATCGATTCCGCGCGTTTCTTTCTGATCTCCATCGTTGTGGGAATCGGCTGACCGCCGCCGCCAAGACATCCGCCGGGACAGGTCATTACTTCGATAAATGCGTACGGTGATTCCCCTTTTTCTATCTGTTCCATCAACGTACGAGCATTCTTTAAAGTATGCGCGACTGCTACTTTCACTTTCATTCCGTTCAAATCCACTTCTGCTTCTTTGATTCCATCCATTCCCCGAACTGCTGTGAAGTTTATATTAGCAAGAGGACTTCCGGTAATCACTTCGTAGGCTGTGCGCAATGCCGCTTCCATCACACCGCCGGTTGCTCCGAAGATAACGGCTGCACCGGTCGATTCACCAAGCGGACTATCGAATTCTTCTGACGGCAATGACGAGAATCGTATTCCTGTCTCTTTGAACATTCGCGCCAATTCTCTTGTCGTCAGGACATAATCGACATCGTAAAATGTATCCTCACTCGACCACGCCCGTTTGTCTTTCCAGTAATCGAACGCACCCATCATTTCGGGACGACGCGCTTCATATTTTTTGGCGGTACACGGCATTACTGAAACGACAACGATCTTCCTCGGGTCTATTCCCATCTTTGCGGCGTAGTATGTTTTTGCAACGGTTCCGAACATCTGTTGAGGAGATTTGCAGGAAGAAAGATGACCGAGCAGATCGGGGAAGAAATGTTCAGCAAATTTTATCCAGCCCGGCGAGCAGGAAGTGATCATCGGGAGTTTTCCTTTGTTCTTAATCCTGTCAATCAATTCATATCCTTCTTCAAGGATTGTAAGATCTGCCGTGAACTGAGTATCGAAGATTTTCTTAAAGCCAAGTTTGCGAAGACCTGCAACCATTTGTCCCGTCACCAAACTTCCCGGACCCATTCCCATTGCCTCTCCGATGCCGACACGGATCGCCGGCGCAGTCTGTACGATAACATATTTATCGGGATTGGATATTTCTTCAAAAACATTGTCCGTATCGTCGCGTTCGACGATAGCGCCAGTGGGACAGACAAGAGCACACTGACCACAATACGTGCAGGCAACATTGCCAAGACCTTTTTCCATATATGTGGAAATTTTGGACTTGATACCGCGACCAGAAATTCCTATCGCAGAAACAGTCTGCACATTCTGACAGACAGCAATGCATCGTCCGCACAAGATACATTTGTTCGGATCGCGATGAATGGAGATAGAACTTGTATCACATTTTTGAATCTTCTTTGTCCGGACATACCGATCTTCTTTCACACCGAGATCGGCAGCAAGTGACTGCAGTTCGCAATTTTGGTTGCGCAGGCAGGAAAGACAATCCTTCGGATGGTTCGCCAACAGAAGTTCAACACTCGTTTTCCGTGCGTCGCGAATTCGGGCAGAGTTCGTTACAATTTCCATTCCCTCATATACACAGGCAGTGCATGAGCGAAGAAGAGATTTCGCTCCTTTTACTTCAACAACGCAGACCGCACATGACGCATTTTTTGAAACATCTTCCATATAACAAAGCGTCGGAACTTTAATACCGGCTCGCTTACACGCATCAAGTATCGTTGCGTTCTGCGAAGCCTGATGATTATCACCATTGATTTTGATATTGACCATTGTCGTATTCATTAAGGCTCCTTACTGATCGTTAAATTCATTGCATTTGACATCACAGCGCAAGCATCGAGTTGCTTCCAACAACGCTTCCTCACCGGTGTATCCGGCAAGCACTTCTTGAAAACTCGAAACACGCTCCTTGACAGAAACTTTTTTCGGTTCGATCATCTTTGCTTCTTCCGGCTCCAGTTCCACTTCATCCTTGTATTTGAATTCCCTGAACAACCTATGGAATCGTTTCTCTTTCATCAGATCGTTATCGATCGCTTCAGCAGCCTTGCGCGCGATTCCCATCGCTTCGGCAACTGTTGCGGGACCGGTCACTGCATCTCCACCAGCATAGACATTCGGAAGATTCGTCCTACAACTTGACTGGTTAATCTTCACCGTGCCGTTCTTTCGGAGTTCCAATCCTGCTTCTTTCGCTGCATCAAATTCCACCTTCTCTCCGATTGCAAGAATGACATTGTTACATGGAATGATTTCTTTCTCCATGGTTTCGATCGGTTTTTTCCTACCGGAACTATCAAAACCATCGAATTTCATTTTAATGATCTCAAGTCCCGTCACTTTATCGTTATGGTCACCAATGATCCGATACGGAGCTGACATGAACATGAAACGGATATTCTCATCCAAAGCATCTTTTATCTCGTGCTCATTCGCCGGCATCTCATCGCGGTCGCGTCGATAGACAATAGTCACATCGGAACCGTTGCGAAGGACTGAACGAGCTGCATCAATCGCGACATTCCCTGCACCGACGACTACTACTTTTTTGCCGACACGGAGCCGTCCACCAATTGCAAGATCTTCAAGGAATTCATATCCCTGCAGAACACCGTCGAGTTGATTCCCTTCGATGTGCAGTTCTATATCTTTTTGTGCACCAACTGCGACAAAGAGAGCATCATTTTGTTTCTGCAACATTTTAAAAGAAAAATCTTTTCCAATACGCATATTGAACACGAACTTAATTCCGAGTTTCTTGAACAGTTCAAGTTCTTTGTTGACAACATCTTTGGGCAAACGATAAGCGGGAATACCGTATTGAAGTATTCCGCCAGCGCGTGCGTGACTGTCATAGACTATAACGGAATGACCGAGTCGAACAAGATAAAACGCTGCAGTTAGTCCCGCAGGACCCGCGCCAACAATTGCAATCTTCTTTCCGGTCGGAGAAAGTTTCTCTCGTATCAATCTTTGATAAATCTCTTTTTCTTTTCCCATCTTATAGATCGTGTCAGCAAGGTAACGATGGATCTCGCCTTGATTGACCGGATCGTCAACCATATCTCTTCGGCATCGCATCTGACAGTGGAAATAACAAATACGACCTACCGTTCCAGGAAGAGGATTATCTCGCAGGGTCAGTTCAAAAGCTTCTTCAATTCTTCCTTCTTTCAATAATTGCAGATAGCCTGGAATATTCATGTGCAGTGGACAACTGTTCTCGCACAATGCCATAAAGAGATTCTCACAAACACCAGCTTTGCATCTTTTTTCAATAATGTGTTTCTCATACTCATCACGGAAATATCGCAGCGTACTCAACACCGGATTCGAACTTGTCTGACCCAATCCGCAAAGTGAAGAATCTCTGATCACGTATGACAATCGTTCAAGTGTATCAAGATCTTCCATCGTGCCATCACCGTGAGTAATTTTATTCAAAATCGCAAGTGATTGTGATAAACCTTCGCGACATGGCGTACATTTTCCGCATGATTCTGAAGCGGTTACCTCAATAAAATACCGTGCAACATCCACCATGCAATTATCCTGATCCATCACCACCATACCACCCGAACCCATTATCGTTCCAAGCTTCGAAAGCGACTCGTAATCAACCGGTGTATTGAAATGTTCAACCGGAATACATCCGCCGGAAGGTCCCCCTGTCTGCACAGCTCGTATCTTCTTTTTGGTTCCAGTTCCTTCACCCATCTGATAGATGATCGTTTCAAGAGTTGTTCCAAGCGGTAATTCAACGAGTCCCGTATTTTTTATTTTACCGACCAGCGAGAATACTTTTGTTCCCGTACTGTTCTGAGTACCGAATTTCGCAAATGCATCTCCGCCTATCGCAACAATCACCGGAACGTTGAACCACGTTTCAACATTGTTAATGTTCGTCGGCTTTCCCCATAGTCCTTTTTGAGCAGGGTATGGAGGACGCGGAATCGGTCTGCCGGCTCTTCCTTCAATGGATGCGATCAACGCAGTCTCTTCACCACAGACAAACGCTCCGGCTCCTTCAACGTATGACAGATCAAACGAAAATTCCGAACCAAAAATATTTTCCCCAAGAAATCCATACTCTTTTGCTACCGCAACTGCTTTTTTGAAACGCTCCACCGCAAGCGGATATTCTGCACGCACATACATAATTCCTTCGGATGCCCCCATCACATACGCGCCGATCAGCATTCCTTCGATCAGTGAATGCGGATCACTTTCGATCTCGTTCCGGTTCATATACGCGCCGGGATCCCCTTCGTCGGCATTACAGATGATGTACTTCTGTCCGGTCTCAACTTTCTTCATCATTTCCCATTTAATCGCAGTGGGAAATCCTGCGCCTCCCCGTCCGCGAAGCTTTGCTTTTTTAATTTCATCAAGAACAGAATCTCTCGTCATGCTCGTCAAGGCTTTCATCAACGATGAATAACCACCAACAGCAATGTATTCCTCGATGTCTTCAGGATCGATCAAACCCGATTCGCGCAGAACAATTTTTTTCTGTCCTTTAAAGAACGGAAGTTCATTCCACAATGGAACACTCACTAGTCCCGTTCCAAATTCAATTTTAGATGTAAAAAAATCCCACTTCTCTATTTTACACAATGCTTTCTTAAGCGGCATCAATCCTTTTGAAAGGCTCTGCACAATGTTCTCAGCATCTTTTGTCGTCACTTTACGCAGTATCACAAGAGGCATTCCGGGTATGTAACAGTTCACCAACACTTCTTCGGCACAGAATCCAAAACATCCGGTCATCGAAAGTCGTATCGCAACATTCTTTGCTTTGATTGTTTTTTGCAATGCTTCAAAAACTTCCTTCGCACCGTTTCCAATACCGCACGTTCCCATCCCGACAGATATTTTGGGGATATCAGGAAGAAGTTTCTTCAAGCCGTTTTGTCTCATCACTTCCCATGTTGAAGCATCAATGGTTTTCATGGATTTTCCTCACTTTCGAAATTCGACGCACAAGCATTTGTAATTTGGACGCCGTCACATTGCTATAAATAATTCCGTCGATGGCAATAACTGGTGCGAGTGCGCATTGACCGAAACACGCTACCGTTGTAATCGTGAATTGATTGTCCGGTGTCGTGAAGAACGACTCACCCTCATCCAATTCTTTCTTACAGTTCAAAATCAAACCAAGATCATCCAATAATGTGCGAGAACCTTTCGTGTGGCAAGCAGTTCCGCGGCAAACGGTAATGGTATGTTTCCCCTGCGGCTTGAGATTGAAGAATGAATAGAAGGTAACCACGTTATAGACTCTGGAAAGAGGAACACCCGTTCTGAGTGCCACATGGTTCAATGCGTCTTCGGAAAGAAATTTATGTTCGTTGAGAATTTGGGACTCTTCGAGAATGCCCAAGAGTTCTCCATGTTTCCCTTTGTATCGTGAGATTACAGCATCGATCTCCTGCATCTCTTGCGACAACGTACGTGATCCATCCATAATTGCTCCTTTTCAAATTGAAAATTATCTGTCTACTAATAAAACCACACTCATAAAAACGCGAAAACATATTCTGTCATTTAAAAACGTTAGAGCACTCCATTATCATTTACATGATCATCGTTGAAGACCATACTGTAACCATCTCGGGAAGACATAAACACTTTCTGTACCCGGAGCACATAGGGAAGTTGAGCGGCGATATTTTCGCACTAAAAAATATGTTGCAGCGTGCGGAGTTGATGGGAGATTATTTTGGAGGAACTACACTTTGAATTTATTTGTACCGTTACAGCTTACCGTTGAATGAATTATGCTAAAATAAATTTTTTCATCTCAGTTGTTCACAAAAAATATCCAGCAAGTAACGAGTTCCTTCAAATACTATGACGTCGCTTAACTATCGGAAATGCCAAAAAGCACATGTGAAATATAAAGAAGTATTTCCTGAAAAACAGTATTAGAATACTCATTTAAAAAAATATTTTCATAATCAAGACACGTTTGTATTTTTTCTAAAATAAAAAAATATTTATTGAGGTTGCAATTGCTAACCGACTAATGTTTAACTAAATTTTTGTCATCAATTAATTACCTCAAAACATTTTTCAATTGGTATCTTTTCCAAGAATAATTTTCTCTTTCATCACCAACGCTGCTTCTACTGTTTGCAGTTCTTTGAATCCCCATCGTAAAAAAAAATATGCAACTGTTCAACAGTACAACGTTTATATTTTCTACGTTTTTATTCTCATATCAATTTCCTCTGCCCAAACTGTTTTAATTAACGGTTACATTATCGATGCAAACTCAAACTCACCAATTTCGCATTCCATAATTCTTTTGAATGAAACCGGAGAGAAGAAAAGCAGCGACGAGCGAGGATATTTTCAGTTCGAAGTCCATACAATCGGCAGTTATACTTTATCTATTCATCATATTGCTTATAAGGATGCCGAACGGAAGATCATTGTCAATATTCTTTCTCCAGACACAATTATTATCGCTCTCCAGCCAAAAATATTCCAATCGGACGGTATCATCGTCAACAGTACCCGCACTGAGTCAGATGTGAACTGCACTCCATTTCCATTGAATGTTGCATCAAGCGAACAACTTTTACGACAAAGCAACACAACAATTTCAGATGCACTGAAAAACTCTCCCGGACTTTCAATTGTCCGCGACGGTACGTGGGAAACTGCTATTTCAATCCGTGGAATGAGCCGTTCAAATATCGTTATGCTTGTGGATAATTCAAGGATTGAAACGGCGAACGATATTGCCGGCGCACTTTCTCTTATAAACACTCATGATTTGGAAAGAATTGAAACAATCCGTTCTTCGGGTGCGGCGCTTTATGGAACAGGAGCTTTGGGCGGCATTATTCATTTATTGACAAAACGCGCTACATTCACTGATAAATTCCAAATAAGTAGTGAATTGAGCAGTGAGTTCTCAAGCGTGAACAATTGCGCATCGCAATATCTTGCAGTGGTGGGATCCTCAGAACAATATGCGGGAAGATTTAGCAGCGGTTACCGGAAGGCAGACAATACATCGACTCCAACAGGAGTGCTTCCTAATTCACAATTTGCTGATTTTAACGTTACCGGCTCACTCAAAATAAAGACATTTGAAAACCAAGTTCTCCATCTTTCATATCAACGATCTCAGGCAGAAAATACTGGAATTTCCGGAGGCGCGCCCATTTCTGCATCGGCTTTAGCAACATATAAACTTGCACAACGTGAGTTTTTCGGACTTGATTATTCAGTCCCAAATATTTCTCCGACTCTTTCATTTATTACGGTTCGGATTTCTCAACAAAATATTTCCCGCAATGTTGAGATCGTTCAAACTCCGACATTGACTCTGACACCTCATGCAATTCACTCAACATCGAGCGCTCAGGTTGAATCAAAAATTACCGCATCAGAAAATAACTTTCTTGTTCTCGGCGCAGAGGTCTGGCAAAGAACATTGGAGAGCAAGCGTGAAAAGCTCAACAAAGCAAATAACACGATCACCGGTGAACATCCGATTCCACACTCCAAGTTTCTTTCTGCAGGATTGTATGGACAGAATGAATGGTATGTTGTGCCAAACAAAGTCACGGTAATACTCGGAGCACGATATGATTGGATCCATATCAGCAATGATGAAACGACCAATCCGGAATATATCATCAGCAATGGAGTTCTTAGTACCGCACCAGCAAACCAGATAATTTTATGGAAGAGTGGAACCACAAAGGATGAATCGTGGAGTGGAAATACAGGAATACAATATTCATTGCTTTCAAATCTGGATGTAAATTTTCTTGCATCAACTGCATTTCGTTCGCCTTCACTGGAAGAGCGTTATCAATATCTGACTCTCGGAGACGGTATTCATGTAGGAAATCCAAATCTTAAACCGGAGCAAAGCATAAGCATTAATACGGGATTCCGATGGCATACGGACGGAACAAATATCCGGACAGATTTTTTTCTCAACCAATTGACGAACCTTGTTACAGACATCCCGGGAACATTTGAAGGGAACGCCGCATTCATCAAACAGAATATCAGTGAAGCTCGATTGTACGGATATGAAATTTCTGGTGAGCAATCATTTACTTCGTGGGCAACAATGAATATTTCGGTTTCTTATGTTCGGGGAGAGGATACGCACAACAATATTAATCTTTCTCAGATTGCGCCTCTTCATGGGAACGTGGAATTAACAGTTCGAAACCACGATACTGGAAAGTTATCATTTTCTTTGTCAATGAGTGCGCCTCAGGAGTTCATTGGTGCAGGAGAAAAACGAACATCCGGTTTTGCTGTTTTTGATATTGATGCGGTTTCTATTCCAATTCAATTCGATCAGTTTTCTATTACGATCCGCGGCGGGATTCAAAATATTTTTAACAAAGAATATCGCAATCATCTTTCTACTATCCGCGGTAATATTACATCGGAACCGGGGAGGAATTTTTTTCTTACAATAGGAGTTGCAGTTTAGTAAAGACTGCCCAATAAGGATTCAATAATATGTTCTGGTTTACATTAGCAACTTGCTCAGCACTTCTTTCCGCTACCTCTGCGGTTTTACAAAAAAAAATATTGTTCCGACTGAATGCTCTGGAATTTTCGTTCTCCGTTTCGCTCTCCATTGTTTTCGTAACTCTATTCATTCCATTTTTTATTGATGTAAATTCCATTCAACCGTTAACACTATCGATCATTATTGGTAAGAGCATACTCGGAGCCTCGGCATTTTTATTAGTAATGTTATCGCTTCAACATAATCAGATCAGCAGCGCCCTTCCTCTATTAGGATTAACACCTGCTGTAACAGCGCTCCTCTCCTTTTTTATTTTGGGAGAAGGATTGCAGCAATCTGAATGGTTTGGTGTCGGATTAATGATTGCCGGGGCATACGTATTGGAAAGAAAACCAAGCGATAAGTTCTTCCAGCCCATCAACGTAATTATTAAATCAAAAAAGTATTATTATATCTACGGCGCGGTCGTATTGTTCGCTGTATCGTCAGTGTTCGATAGAATGTTAGTTCACACTATGAAGGTCAATCCATTTGTCATCCTTTTTTACCAGCACATCGTATATGTTTTGTTTTTCTCTTCAATTTTAATGTTACGGAATGTCTCTTTCAAAATAGTCATTCAAAAAAGTACGGAACAATTACCACTCATTATCACTGTTGCGATTCTGACTTTGGCGTATCGATTTACTCAACTAGAGGCGACAAAACTTGCGCCCGTTGCATTAGTGCTGGCAGTGAAACGAACCTCAATACTATATGCCTCGTTCTTTGGAGGAAAATTATTTTCCGAAGATCGACTAACACTAAAACTGGTCGGGGCTTTGCTGATTGTGGCGGCGGGATTTATAATTTTGAGAAACGTGGGATAAACACCATACTTTATTAACTTTTCTCTTTGGTTTTACACCAATCATTCTGTAATTTCATTTAGCAGTTCTTCGTTACATATTTATCATTCATCATTATTAAAAATGGCTATTTCAATTGGAATTGTTGGTGCTGGAACAATGGGGGCAGGAATTGCACACATTGCAGCGTTGAACAAATGCACGGTTTCTCTCTATGATATCAACGAAGAAGTGATCCGCCGTAGTGTAGAGCGGATCAATTTCGAGATGAAACGAAGCGTCGATAAGAATAAGATCTCGGACGACGATATGAAGCAGGCGCTCACCCGCATCAAAAAACGAACGAACATCAATGATCTTGATACGTGTGATATTATCATTGAAGCAGTGTTGGAAGACATTCGAGTAAAGAAAGATCTTTTCAAAAAATTAGACCAGATCGCCCATCATACAGCGATCCTTGCAACGAACACCTCTTCCCTTTCGGTCACATCCATTGCAGCAGCGACCAAAAAACCTGAACGCGTTGTTGGGATGCATTTTTTCAATCCCGTTCACTTAATGAAACTTGTTGAGATCGTCAAAGGGGCAAAAACTTCTTCCGAAACGATCACACAAACGATTGCCATTGCAGAAAAACTTGGGAAAAAGACAATCGTAACAAAAGACACTCCCGGATTTGTAGTGAACAGAGTTGCGCGACCATTCTATTCTGAAGCGTTGAAGATTCTAAGCGAGAATGTTACCACCGTTGAAGAGATCGACCGCATTGTAAAAAAGAGCGGCGGATTCAAGATGGGTCCTTTTGAATTGATGGATATGATCGGCAATGATGTGAATTTTTCCGTCACTGAATCGATGTTCCAGCAATTCTTTAATGATCCACGATTCCAGCCGAGCCATATTCAAAAACAATTAGTAGAAGCCGGAATGTTCGGTAAAAAAACGAAGCAAGGATTCTATAATTACGAAGAAAAATGAAAAAACCAGTTAAAAGTGAAAAAATAAAATCTAAGAAAGTCTCTGCATCAAGATCTAAACCAAAAACTGAAAAGTCCAAACCGGTTGAAGTCAAGCAATTGATCTGTCTTCTTGGTGACGAACTATTGGTGAAAGAATATTCCGCTGCGTTTCAGGAAAAAGGAATTGCTGTACAGGAATTGAAGAATCTTTCTACGCTCAAAACGTCGGCAAAGAAGATCACCGCAGCATTTGAACTGACGCTGGCATCGAACGAGCAAAAGGAAAAAAATCTTCAGGCGTTGGATGAAACACTTCCTGAAAATGTTCCGATCATTTCTTCTTCAGTAACGGAAACGATCCTGTCACAATCCAAACATTCAAAACACAAACATCGTTTTGTCGGTATCGCCGCTTTCCCAACACTATTATCCAATTCTTTGGTTGAACTTTCTCCTTCGATACATACTTCAAAAGAAATTGCGGATGAAGTGAAAACACTGTTCGATTCAATCAAAAAGGAAACGGCAATGGTGCAGGATGGTGTCGGAATGGTGATGCCGAGAATTCTCTGTCAGATCATCAACGAAGCATTGTTCACTGTGCAGAATGATGTCGCCACGCCGAAGGAGATCGATGAAGCAATGAAACACGGAACCAATTATCCGCACGGACCGATTTCGTGGGGTGAAATGATCGGCTTTGCAAATGTTGTAGCAGTGTTGGATGCTTTATATCATTCTCATCATGAAGAGCGATATAAAGTTGCTCCGGTGTTACGTCAAATGGCAATTGCCGGAATCTTCTGGAAAGCAAAAGAGTAAAAAATAAAACCTTGTCAAGGTTCCTGCCAAAAAGAAGGCGGGCAAGCCAAAACTTGACAAGGTTTTCTATCCTTAATTCCTCAACAACTCCATGCTATTCAGCAGGCATCATCAACGATTCTTCGAGTGGAAGCATCGGCAATGGTTCACCATTATGCTGCAAACGGAATTTCAGCATGTCAATTGTGGGATCCGACATTGATTTGGTTTCAATACCAAAAAACTTCGGCATCAATGCGCTGAAATCAAAAAATCCTTTCTTCGGCATTTCCACAATAGTAATTTTTTGCTCTTTTGGAATTCCTGCACGCTCTTTGGCAATGGAAATTGCCGTTTCCATTCCACCAAGCACGTCAACAAGACCGTTCTGTTTTCCATCCAATCCACTCCACACTCTCCCCTGCCCGATCGAATCGATCTGTTCGTAATTCATCTTTCTACCGGCAGAGACTTTTGTGACAAATTCTTTG
>JANXZD010000421.1 GCA_025355705.1 Bacteroidota bacterium
GAAAGAATCTGTTCTTTACTTCCGAACACATCAGTTTGAGACATGCTGAGCGAATTATCTGCAAGAACTGCAATGACCGGTTTCTGAATTTTTGATGAGACGATTTGCACGATCGGTTCGCATACCGCCAAGAATACAAACGTCAGCGCTGTGCCGCGCAGGGCGGTAAGGATCAGTCGTTTTGTTCGTGTTACCTGCGGAACCGTGTACCGATAGAGATAATACGACACCGCAAACGAAACGACGATAAACAAGAGAACAAGATAGAGTGGAGTTTGAAACGATAGATTCATAGAGGTAAATGTACAATAAAAATCCCCAAGACCAATAGCATGGGGATGAAAACGTAGTAAAAATAATTTTATTTCAGTAGCACCATTTTTTTTGTTTCAATAAAATTATCCGTCTGCAATTGGTAGAAATATATTCCGCTTGCAAGTCCGGTGCCGCTAAACGTGACAGTATAATTTCCAATTGGCTGCGCGCCGCTGACCAGTGTGGCGATTTCTTTTCCGAGCAGATCGTATACTTTCAGCGAAACAACACTCGCGCGCGGCAAGTGATAGTTGATCATTGTTTTAGGATTGAACGGATTTGGAAAATTCTGTTCCAATGTAAAGATTGTCGGAACGGGAGTTTCAGATCTTACACTGGTCGTTCCTGTCTTCACATCGTACAATTCTGTTGGCGCTTTGTACGGACTTGTGCGGGAAATATTGGTGGCATCAACCGCCCGTGTGTAGAATCTTGGGGTTGCGGAAGACTTGGGGATTACCGCGGTGAATTTCCCTGAGTTTGTGGATGAGTCAACGATCTCAGACAATGTCATTTTTAACGAAGAGAATGTCGATCCGCTGTCATTCGAATAGAATAAACGGATAGAATCTTTTTTTACAACGGAAGAAGAGATCACAAACATTCCAATAGAATAATTGCTGTCATTGGTCAATGTAATTTCCGGATCTGTGCTGATGACCATTCCATTTTTCAACACTGCAGCATACGCATCAACAATTCCCCAGCCGATGGAGTTATTTGGTGAGATCGCATTGCTTGCTGTCGTTCTCAATGCGTCGCGCACCTGCACCGGAGTCAATTCTGGATGTACTGAGAGGATCATTGCCGCAACTCCCGCAATGGACGGTGTTGCTGCCGATGTCCCGCCGAATCCGGACGTATAATTACTTTTTGATACACTTGGTACTGCGGCATAGACAGAAACACCCTGCGCAGAAACGTCCGGTTTCATTCGGCCGTCGCTTGTCGGTCCCACCGAACTGAACGATGCAACCGTTCCGCTCGAATTTACCGCACCAACAGAAACAATACTGTCTGCATCTGCGGGCGCAGTTAGAAAATGCCAGCCTGATTGTGCTTCATTTCCCATTGCATTCACAACAACAACACCTTTACGCATTGCGATCACTGCCGCTTTTGTTGTTGTTGCAGTTTTTCCATTCATGTCGGCATAGACATAACTCTTTTGTCCCGTGTCGAACAGACTGTACCCAAGCGAACTACTGACAACATCTACACCTTGCAATTCCATCCATTCAATTGCGGCAGTCCAATTATCTTCTTCAACATTTGTTTCGCTTGGAATATATTCTGTCTTTCCTAAAATAAAATCTGCATTGAACGCCGGACTCACAAGCACCGAATCCTTGAATCCGCCGACGAGTGACATGGTGGAAGTTCCGTGAGAATCTTGGTCCACGGCATCATTTCCTTCGTTTGCAGTGTTGTTATCTTTTTGAATAAAATCATATTCTGAAATTACTTTCAATCTGCTCATTGCTTCATGATTCTTCCATCGGAATCCGCCGTCAAGCATTCCCACAAGCACACCGCGTCCCGAAATGCCGATATTGTGTACAGCAATAGCGTTGATCCTAGTCATTTGCATAGCCGATGAACCATAGTTATATTTTTGTGATGCCGTTTGTTTTAAGAGAATCGGTTGTGCCGCTTCTGTTGTTGGTAATTCTTTTTGTATAAATGTAGCGACCGGTTCAATCGATCTGATGAAGGACAATGTTTGAAGTTGTTCCCGCTGTATGGTTGTAAGATAGGCCGTTGCCGCGTTGAACCATCGGGAAGTATTTTGAATCGTAATCCCGCGTTCCATCAGTATTGCAAGAAATGCCGGTGAAACAGGAAGATCTTCCTGCGTTACGGTCTGCTGTAAAACTTTTGCTCTCCGTTGCAATGCCCGTTCTGAAATTCCGGTTAATTGAGAGATCTCCTTTAAGGAGGAGGATTTTGGTAAAACAAGATTCTCTTTGGATGTAAAATAGATCCAATATTTTTGCGTTTTTTCCTGTGCGGTTGCAAACAGTGTGAACAGGACACACAATAAAACGATCGATGTAATTTTTTTCATCATAGATTATCTCGTCCTCTATAGAACCATCTCAAATTTTAGTTGTATATATATGAATATACATCAATGAGAGATTGATTTCAATTCTCTCGAAATGAAGATTGAATTTGTTCGTTTACAATCTGCAACAATTGTCGTATTATTTCATTATAGAACACATTAAAAGAGCGCAAATATGAAAATTCTCATTACCGGCGGCAGCGGAATGGTTGGAAAATACATTGTTGATGAATTATTACTCCATGACCATGAAGTCGGTGTGTTAGACCTGGTTCCTCCAAAACAGACCAATGTAACGTTTCACCATGTGGATATACTCATCCTTGAGAATGTTGAAACAGCCATGAAAGGGTATGATGCAGTTATTCATACAGCGGGAATTCCTCATCCGCTTAATGATCCGGCAGAACGTGTCTTCAACGTAAATGTGAATGGGACATTCAATGTTCTTGAATCAGCCGCTCGCAACGGAATAAAAAAAGTAGTATTCACTTCCAGCGAATCTACCCTCGGTTTTGCATTTATGAGCAATAGAATGACGCCGGAATATATTCCCATCGACGAACGTCATCCGATGCGGCCTCAAGATCCGTATGGGTTAAGCAAAGTGATCTGCGAACAGATCTGCCGAACGTACAGCGCAAAATACGGAATCCAAACCATCTGCCTTCGCGAACCATGGATATGGGTTCCTGAACCGGAGCAGATCGTGTTCTATAAAAAATTAGTGAACGAGTACGGCGATTGGTACAAGAATCTTTGGACGTATGTTCATGTGTACGATGTTGCAGTAGCACACCGACTTGCGATTGAATGCGATCTTGGTTCACCACACGAAATATTTTTCATTACCGCAAAAGAAAATTGGACGGGGAAGAATTCCAAAGAACTTCTCGCTCAATTTTATCTTGAGATAAAATCCTTTGCCGATAATTTTTCCGGAGCATCTGCTATCATTTCGCATGAGAAAGCAAAACGAATGCTGGGCTATGAACCGAACTATTCTGTTCGGGATCTGTTGACGTAAACAAGAATGAAGATTGCCGTTCAACTCATATTGATCATCAGTATATTTTTTTCAACATCTGCTCAAACAAATCCGTTCCGGTCAACATTTGTAGTGCCGGATTCCAATACCGCTGCCGTCAGGTTTGAACGGAATGTGAACACCTATCAGTGGAATGCCGGCGCGTTAGTTAAATATGATGATCAAGATCTCTTTGTGAATTTCGGAAGCAAGCTTACGTCGGTGATCATTCGAAGTAATTTTTTGTCATTCCGAGATGAACAACATTATTCACTTTCCGTTTCAAAAAAAATGTCTCCGTTCTTCTCTGCGGTCTCAGAGATCCAATCATTTGCATTATCGGACAGTCAGGCGTTCGGCAGCACCAAAGCCGGTATCCATTCCGGTGCTCTCGGTATTTCCTATCAACCGTACTCAAATATTTCTTTTACACCGATGCTTGGCATGCGGTACGATCAGCAGCAATTTCGAGAAGATGACGGATTGAACTATCGATTGTATGCGCAAGGAGATTCGCTGGATCTAAGCGGGTACCGCGGTGCATTTTCCGGTCGTTTTAATCAAAGCGATCTCGGTTCACGGAAATTCAAGAACGATGGTGCGGAAATGAATATTGCAACGGAATTTTCTGAGAACTCCAGCGATAGTATCCGAGTTCGCTGGCTGTTGAACAGAAATGATTTTTATGTTCCGGCAGACAGTGCTGTGATAAAAACATTCGGAACATCGATGAACATCCGTTCGCGGACAGACCAACAATACAGTCTGCAGAATATTCTTTCATACGATATCGGTGCAGGATTTACGACAAACATAACTGGCACGGTCGATTCGCGGAACATTGAAAATGATTTCTATTACAAGACATTGAACATCAACACGGGTGACGAAATATTATTTAAGACCACTGTTCAGGAATTTCATCTGGAAGGTGCATTCGATCTTCGATATCAATCCTTGTCTTCCTTTGCGACGATCGGGTTTCAGTTATCGGAACGGGATGAGCGCCATCAAATTGAGCGGCATACCAGCACCGATCCATTGGTGATCGATAAACAGGAACAGCGTATCAAACGGGAATTGCAATTGGATAATACGGCATTCCGAACAACCCTGCGGACAACACTTCAGTCGTATCTTTCATCATCCGATGAACTTTCATTCTCTGCGTCTACGAGCCTGCTGCAATACGACACGCCCGACACCACGAATACCGATGACCGCGATGAATTGCTGATCAATGCATCGTTAAGTGAAACACACCGATTCAGCAGCACATTTTCCGCTTCATTTACGCTGGAAGCGACGCTTGCCCATCTTGTCTACATTCATCGTGAAAAAAGCGCAAATAATAACTGGAATCGCATCATCCGGTTATCGCCGGAATTGATCTACAGACCGACGGAGAATTTTAGGATGTACAATAAATTTGAAGTATCGGCAAATTACACCGTTTTTGATTTTGAACTGCTTGTTCCTTCCGTAAAAAGTTATTCATATAGGCAGATTGCATTTCTGGATTCAACCTCGTATGATATAACAAAGCACGTCGGCATTGATATGTTTGCGCACGTTCGGGTGTTTGAACGGGGGGAATTTCAGTGGAAGGAATTTTCCGAACGGCCCCAGCAAAGGATCGAAGAAGTAACATTTTTACCACAGATCCGTTACTCATTTAGTACAGAGTGGTATTTCGCTGTTGGGTTCAGATCGTTTGCGCAGAAACGATTTCGCTATGCGAACAATGTGCGTCAATTTGAAAACACATTTCTGAGCGCCGGTCCGACAACGAGCATCGTGATCCGGCTTTCACCGCAGTCGATTGTTGAGGTGCGGGGATGGAAGGAATATCAGCACCAAAGCAGCAGCAGTTCGACACAAGAATTCTCGAATATGACGATGAATGTAAGATATTATTTCTAAAAATTAAATCTTTGCGTCTTTGCGAGAGAAAACATATTTTTAATTAATGAAATCCAACAACCAACCATCTCAACTTTCTATACCGAGCAGCCGGAAGAATATCAATCTTGTGGAGAAATTCTTTCACACGGTGAACGATACATTCAAACTGCCGGAAGAAAAATTGCATGCGTTGCTGGTTTCTGTGACGGAAGCAGTGAACAACGGCATCATTCATGGCAATAAAAACGATGAAACAAAACATGTCATTGTTACTTGTTCGAAAAAAGGAAAGACGTTAACGGTGAAAGTGAAGGATGAAGGGGAGGGATTCAAACCGGAAGAGATTGCCAACCCGCTTCACGAGGATAATCTTCTCCGCACCGGCGGACGGGGCGTTTTTTTGATGAAAGCGTTCATGCAGTCTGTAACATATAACGAACAGGGGAATGAAGTGACATTGGTGATGAAGTTGTAAGAGCAGACTTTGACATTAAAGATATTACATTGTTTTATTTAATGTGAAAATCCTGAGATCAAAAAGATTTCAGGATTTTCATTTTATATGTTCTTAAAACCTATAAAGGAACTGTTTTTCAAAATTCAAATGCTTAAACATCAATCCAGAGAAAAAATAGTTCATGTTTTATTATTTTTAGGGATTTTAATTTCGAGATTTCCGTTTATTGAATATGGATATGGTATTGACCCAGACGCATGGAGGGTTGCTAGTGTAGCCAATACAATTTACACAACAAGGGATTATGTTGCTTCTCGCTTGCCTGGATATCCTGTTCAGGAAATCACGTATGCATTACTGCCTTTCAAAAATGCCGAAGGATTTAATTTTTTTGACAGCAGCCCTAAGCTCATTATGTGTATTGTATTTTGAAAAATTCATAAAACTATTGGGAATCAAACATTATTTGCTTTCAAGTATTGCATTCGCTTTTGTGCCAATTATTTATATCAACAGCACAAATTCGATGGATTATATTTGGGCATTGTGTTTTATTTCAATTTCATTTTATTCTGCGGGTGCTCAACAATATTTTCTTTCTGGAATATTATTAGGTATCGCCACCGGATGCAGAATAACGTCTGCCGGAATGGTCCTGCCATTATTTTTCTTGATTCAATATATAAACACAAGTACAAAGAACAAAAATTACGCAAAATTATTTTTTGGCTTCTTCATAACTTCTCTTATTGCTTTTTTACCGGTGGTGATGAAGTATGGGGTTCATTTTTTTTCGTACTCTACCGGAAGCATACCTACACTTTACATCATTAAAAATATGTCCATCGATATTTGGGGTATTTTTGGTTTTTTAGGCATAACTTTTTTTTTCAATATTGTTAGCGTTGCAATTTTTTAGAACACAAAAACTAAAAGAATTTGTAAACGATAAAATTAACCAGCTGTCTTTAATAGTAATAGTCTTATATGCTATTGCATTTGCTTTTGCTCCGTATGATGCAGGATATTTAATTCCAATAGTTCCTTTTGTAATAATTCTATTTACACACAATTTATCATTCAAACAGTCGATCTTTTTCTTATTAACCATAGCGTTATCATCTTTTGTGATGGGGATTAATACTTCCGATATGCCGTGGAGTGTAAAAACTTTGACACCATCATATACCATGAGCATTGGTCAAAGAGCAGTTGATTTAAATTTAATTCATGGCCCGATTATAGAAGGTCGATTACAGCGAATTGCACACGAAGAATATGTAAAAAAAGTAATAGGCTTTATTTCAAAAAAAGAAAACAATAGTGTAATTGTTTGTGGGATTTGGTTTACGCAATTGGCGGTAGAATTAAACAAACCTGTTAGGGATAATATCGAAGAGTTTAATTATTTTGAACAACAGAATGTTATTATGCGTGATGTAATGAGTAATGAATTGACTTTAAAGTACCAGGAACAAAATCTACCGATCTATTATTTGAAGGGTCAAGATAAAAATAATTTTAGTTTATACAAATATTCTCTTAAAGATTTAGGTGCAAAAGAGATTGTATTTTAATTTGAAAACTTCTTTATGCTTTACATCAAACGCGAAAATATATCCGAACAAATATTTTTATTTACTTAAAACAAAAACCGCACTGCAAAATCTGCAGAGCGGTTTGTCTAACAATCTGCCATCTAACAATCTGTTCTTAAAACTTCACCTTATCCATATTCAACTTCACTTCGTCGGCAGATTTTTTTAATGCTGCATTCTCTTCCAGCGTCAATTTGATCTCAAGAATCTGTTCCATTCCGCTTCGACCTAATTTTACCGGCACGCCGACAACAGTATCTTTAATTCCGTATTCGCCATTCAGCATTACAGCACACGGAAGAATACGTTTTTTATCTTTCACAATCGATTCAACCATTTGCACCGCAGCGGAGGAAGGAGCATAGAACGCGCTTCCGGTCTTTAAAAAGTTTACAATTTCAATCCCGCCATTTTGAGCACGTTTTACAATTGCATCAATCTTATCTTGTGACATTAATTCTGTTAATGGAATTCCGGCAACAGAAGTATAGCGTGCCAGTGGAACCATTGAATCACCATGACCGCCAAGAATTAATGAAGTAATATCTTCAACGGAAACTTTTAATTCCATTGCAATGAACGAACGGAAGCGGGCAGTATCCAGCACGCCAGCCATACCGATAACACGATTGCGCGGGAATCCGGAAACTTTTTGAGCCACATGCACCATCACATCCAACGGATTAGAAACAACGATCAAGATCGTGTTTGGTGACTTTGCGGCAACTTGTTCGGTAACGGATTTGATGATCCCGGCGTTCGTGTTCAACAGATCGTCACGGCTCATTCCCGGTTTACGCGGAATTCCTGCGGTGATGACAACAATATCCGAACCTGCAGTAGCATCGTAGGAATTTGTTCCGGTCACCATTGTATCGAAACCTTCAACCGGTGCGGATTCATACATGTCCAAACCTTTTCCCTGCGGAACTCCCTCAACGATATCAACCAATACAACTTCGTTTGCCAATTCTTTTTCTGCAATGCGCTGCGCTGCTGTTGCACCGACATTTCCTGCACCGATAACGGTAATTTTCATAAACTCTCCTGAAGTGAAAAATGTTTTATTAAATTTGCGCTCTAAATATTCCAAACA
>JANXZD010000442.1 GCA_025355705.1 Bacteroidota bacterium
GAATAAAAATGTTTCTCGTGGAAATTTTTTCAGTCTCTTCACAAACAAAGAACGGTTCTTTCGTTACCTCAAATGTATTTTTATCGGTTTACCGACGTGGTATTGCGTTGGAATTCTTGTAACGCTTTCCCCTGAATTTGCAAAAGCATTGAATGTTGATGGCACTGTCAGTGCCGGACGTTCTGTGATGTTCTTCTATCTTGGATTGATTCCGGGAGATTTTCTTAGCGGATTATTAAGTCAATTAATGAGAAGCAGGCGGAAAATTATTCTTACATTCTTGATACTAAATTGCGTTGCGATTACAACATATTTTATGTCACGCGGCATGTCTGCAGATTCGCTCTATTACATTACCTTCTTTTTAGGATTCAGTGTCGGTTATTGGGCTGTATTCGTTACAAACGCTGCAGAACAATTTGGGACGAATCTTAGAGCAACCGTTGCTACAACAGTACCGAATATGGCTCGCGGTGCAACAGTGCCAATATCAATTGCATTCACATATGCTTCTGCACAATTTGGAATTCTTGCCGGAGGTGCGATTGTTGGTGCGTTAAGTCTTAGCATTGCACTTTACGCACTCTATCATTTGGATGAAACCTTCGGGAAAGATTTGGACTTTATAGAAAGATAAATTATAAAGTTGTAGGACACCATGGAGGTGTCCTACAACTTCAATATTCACTTTAACATCAGCATCTTTTTTGTCTCGATGAGCTTTCCAACTTCCAATTTATAGAAATACACTCCGCTCGCAACGTGTCGATTAAGATCGTTCTTCCCATTCCATTCAACAACAAATCGTCCTGCAGATTTTTCTTCGTTCAATACTGTTGCCACTTTTCTTCCAATGATATCGTAAATTTTTAAAGAAACGTTTGACTGATGCGGAAGTCCAAACTCGATCTTCGTTGTAGGATTAAATGGATTAGGATAATTCTGTGACAAAGAAAAATCTTGAGGCACGGTTGAGACCTGTTCAATGCCAACACCAAGAGTTTTTAGTGTGATTGACTTGATATCTCCAGTTTTGACTGAAATAAATGGCTGTATTCTTATTTTAGTCCCTGTAGCTGGTGGAACTCCGTCACCTTTTTCATTCACAAAAGAAATATTTCTTAATGTCCAGTTGACGCCGTTCATTAAACGACCTTTAACTGTAGCGGAAAGATTCGGAACATTTCTTCCATTCGCATCTTTTACCAATGTTTGATAATACCGTATATCATTATTTGAACCATCCTTGATATCTACAATGCCGGCGATTTGATCAAAGACCGGTTTTCCATTGATCAAACCATTTGCTGCATCAATATTCCACAATGTATCTGTCGATGAAGTTACAATTACCGGCCAAACCCTTGTTGTATCTTGATAGACCGCAAATGGCACACTGCAATATTTTGCGTTGCCTGGCGTAGGACTAAATACTTCACGAGGTAACGTTAATGCGTAGTTTGAATCACCGGATAAGAATCGAATCTCAACGATGGATTCACTAGCCCTTGCGCCAGTCCAGTTATTAAGTGGTCCTACCATACTATATGTTTTCTCAGGATTCGGGACATTTAAAACTATGCCTATCGTTGGAGCAATTTGTTGTACTGATTTTGGTCCAAGCGGTGAGGGAGCAATGAAAATGGAAAAACCAACCAATCTATTTTCCGCACGTGTAAAAATTGATGGTGTTGGTATTGTTTGTGAAGGAAGTAATTGCCGTTTAATTAATCCATCAGCGATCTGCCCTCGAACTTCACCGTTCGGGCGTAATGCAGTTTTAATGTTTACAAATAAATTCCCTGCATAGAAATCATCCACTAACGAATCAGGAATTTGCCATGTATTATCTGCGATTGTATTATTGAGAATTGAAAAAGTATAAGCCACCGGTCCGTTGATACCGTACGCGCTCATATAAATGTTCGCTGATTCAATTAAACCCGATAATGATTTGATAGTAAAATTTGAATATTTTACTGTTGTCTTCGCATCATTGATCGTAAAATTAAATGATCCATTCGAATTTTTTATTACACTCGCAGTATCAGCAGGTGTAAGATTAGCAGTTACTGTTGCATAATCCGACCCCGAAATAGGTTTTACAATTGTCCAATTTCTTGTAGAAAGTCCGCTTCCACCAAACCATATATCGTATTGTTCCCCTGAATGCGACTTGTCGAATATGACGTAACCAATTTCTGCATCATTAACACCAATAACATTTGTGGCGGAAGTATTTAATGTATCTGTAATATTAGCCTGTTGAACGACAGGAAAAGACCATTCCGTATTCCAAATATTCCCTTTATTATCAGATAATGAAACATTGACTTTGTAATTTGGTTCGGAATAATTCATCGGAAGCCGGAACGTAAAAAAATTTCCTGATGAAACAGCAGATTCTCCTCCTGCCGCAACAGAGCCAAATGAATATTCTTTCGCAAACTCTGTGCTGGATGAAACAATTGTTTTTAATCCTGAAAGTGCAAACGGTGAATTATTTTTCACTGTAAACGTGTAATGGATAAATTCGCCATTGTTCACAATACCATTGTTATTAATATTGTCAAACAATACCTGAGCATTTGAAATTGTAATACTACCAACTGTTGTAACCCTTTCCAACACTTTTAAAATGGTATATGTTTTATTATTGCTATCGGTAAAAGTTATATCAACACCGGAAGGAACTGCTGAACGAGCAATAGTAAGTGCGTTCGCAAAAGTACCATCATTTGCACTGCCATCATTATGTAATCCATCATCGAGCAGTTGGACGGAATTTCCATAAATGTTCCCGTTAATCGATTTGAATTTTCCTGAAGGAGCAATAGCTTTTAAATAAATTGTAGCTTCTGTAGAATTAGGATATGAAACTGATGCACTCAACATTGGTGGAATTGATTCGAACAATGTATTGTACATAAATTGAACCGTTCGATCGTTCTCCTTCATCGTTGCAATACTTTGTAAATAATCATTGCCAATTCCGCCGACGACACCTACAACAATTTCCTGCGTATCGCCAATGGCCATCGTAAAAGGACCGCTTGACTGCAACATCCTTCTATCCCCCGGCGGATCTAACATGCCATCAATCCAACCAGTTCGAGTTATTGGATCACCTGATAACCAAAATTTTGTTGGAAGTTTAGTTACTGGATCAATTACAGGATTCGGATCCGGTAGTCCTTGTGGAGTTGGAGGAAGACCGCGCAACATCTGATACCATTGAATTGCACCGTCAGGTATAAATGGAGGATCATAATATGCTCCTCCGGCCGAAAAATAAATATAAGAAGTCATCTCTAAATTTTTATAGCCAGTTTTTTTCTTTAGATCAAACACTGCAGTGTCGCCGGGTGAAGAAAGAATTGGTCCTTGTAAAAAATCGTATCCCAAAGATGGCGGCACCAAATTAAACTTTCGATAATTAGCATCAAGATTTTTCGAATTATACACATACCCTAAACTTAATGTAGTGTCGCACCCAACATAGTCATCTCCTGCATCTCCAAGATCCGGGTCAGACCAATGTGCAAGATATGTCTGAGTCAATCGAGCGGTGTCCGGTGTTGCAGCAGTTCCTTTATAGATCAATTTGAATTTTTTATAAATAATATTCCCCGGTACTCCGCTTGAATTATATCCCCACACTGTTACTTGCTGCTCCAATCCTAAAGCTTTCGTTTTCCATGGAGATTCTAATGTTCCGATATCGTTGCACACATACCAAATCACTTGATCTGCCTTTGCAATTCCTGGTTCATCGGCTTGTGGATATAGTTTTGGAACTTCTTTCCCATTAACTGTTTCAAATTGTGGAGTATAGATTCCATCATTATTTGCATCGTAGAATGGTGCACCTTTTGCCGCAGGCCATTCCTGCCAATCTTTCTTATACTGGTCTCTTAATGGTTGAATATCTATTTCAGTCAATGACAATATATCTTTAGCTAAATATTCTGCAGCATCCTGTTTAAGATCAGCAGTTGCATAATCACGTCGAATTCTCCAGATGCGAACATTTGGATCATTTGGATTTTCTATCAATCCTGTTCGTATGCCAAGTATTGCACCAGCCTGAAATCCTTTGTTGTAACTGAATCCGGTGATCCGTAGTCCGGAAATTCCATCCGTCGCAATAGTTCCAATCATTAAACCGGAACAATAAATAGCATAGTCTGTAGCTCGTGGATATGTCAAACCGGAATTTCCGTTCGCAGGATTGCGTTCCATCTCTCCGTTATCAGAATACCACGCAGACATATTATTAATGTTTAACAACGTACTGAAAGGTGTTCCCTGTGGTTTTCGAATTTTGCTCTGCAGTTCTTTTGCATTCGCAAAAAAGGCGATCGCAGCCAATAGCATTATGGTGATCAGTGTAGTTCTCATGATGATTTCCTCGAAAAGAAGTATAGGAACAGGAGAGTTTCATATAATCCCTGAAATGAGATTAAATAAAAAATAAATGCTTAGAGGTCGGTTGAATATAGTGTAATATACATTTTTACAAAATGAAGTGGTATTACAAATTCATAACATTTTGCAGAAACAGAAGAGTTTTGACTGATTTTAATTCTGTTGCACCGACGTAAGAAAATAATTCTAAAAGAGAATAATCATTTCGCTAAGTTCATTTTTGTCTTGGGAATCGGTTTTGCGCAAATATGCGGATCTCGTTTGCATTCGCTGTTGCAATTCCCGTAAAGACAAGAAATGCTCCGGCAAATAATTCGGCAGATATTTTTTCGTTAAGGACTATCACCCCAAGCACAACAGCAATCAAGGGCGTGACAAACGCTGTAAGCGAGAGTAGCACTACTTCAACTCTTTTTAAAAGCCAGAAATAACTGACGAATGTTACGATCGTTCCGAAGATCGCTAAGAATGAAATGCTGAAAATCGCCATTGGCGTGAATTGTACATTCGAAAAATCTTCAACACTGACACTGGCAATCAATAAAAGAATCGCACTGATGGACATTGGAACAAAACTTACAACATACGGGCTGATTTCGTGGCCATGTTTTTTGATCATCACTGCAGAAAAACTTTGAATGACGGCACTAAGAACAACAGCAGCCATTCCAATCATCACGTTTGATTCACCGGAAAATTGGACATCGTTTGAGAAGATGGTGACAACACCCCCGAATCCTATTAAGACGCCAAGAATTTTCAGCACAGTCAATCGTTCTGTGGATATCAACAGACTTGACATCACTGCGACAAATAACGGATACGTTGCAAATAAGATCGACGTCATCCCTGAAGAAATGCGATGCTCTCCCCAATACACCAATCCGAATGGTAATGAAAACGAAGTTAATGCAATGACAACATAGAACCACCGTGTATGTTCATTCCATGGTATAGGGATTTTTTTGATCTTAATGATGCCAAATAATACAACACCGGCAAACGCAAATCGTAAACCGGCAGCGAGAAATGGTGTTAACGTTTCAAGACCAAGTTTAATGACAAGCCATGTGGATCCCCAAATGGTACAAATTGCAGTGTAGGCAATAATTACTTTTATGCGTTCAGACATTTTTTTAAGTATATGAGTTGTTATGTAATTAAGTCGTTGAGTATTTAAGCAATTATGACTAGAAACCATCCCAAAAACACCTCTATCACTCCCAAATGTCCCGCCTTCAGGATTCCGTTCGTTGCGGGATTTGCCGCTTTTGCATTCCGCGCTTTCGGCATTCTGAAAGCGGAACAAAAGACGGAGCTTCTGACGGGAGTCCAGTATAATGGATTCCCGCCAAAAATCCGCGGGAATGACAAAGGCTAAAACAAATATTTCATTTTTGAGACCGCTTCTACTTATTACACTTCCATTTTATTAAGAACTAATCCCGATATTAATTTGGGGAAAAAGAACGTCGATTTCTGCGGCATCACATTCCCGGATTTTGCAACGGCTCTCACTTGATCGATCTTTGTCGGATTCACAAAGAATGCTATCTGCGATGCTCCGCTTGCAACCTCGTCAATACACTCATGAATATTTTGAATGTAATGGATATTCAATTTTTTATCCTGTGCTTCCTGTGAAATTCCAAGAAGATTTCGAAGAATATGATTATGAAGCAGAACAACATCCAACTCTCTTACTTCAGAAGGAAGTTCATCGGTGATCAATTGTTTTAATAATGATTCATCTTTCAGCGTTGCCGTAAAGAATTTTGGTGAGTGCTTCGAAACAAAACCGAATGTGAAACGATTGCTTTGTTTCTGGGCGTTCATCATCATCTGCGGAGTTGGGAGAACTTCTAGAGTAAAATGCTCCTGCAATTTTGCAGTTAATTCACCGCCATCGTATTTCGGCAGACTATGAATAACTCTGTGTGTCGGGAAGATCACCAATCCTTCATCATCAAGATTGGTAAAGAACATCATGATATAATTATACAATTCTTTCCCTGTATGGTTCGGATTTTGCGAACGCATCAGATCCCTGTATGCCAATCCCGTTTCATACCGATGGTGTCCATCAGCGATCAGCACCTGTTTTGATTCCATTTGAGCTGCAATTCCATCAATGACCATAGGATCGGAAGTCTGCCACAGCTGATTATTCACTTGATCGAATTCTACATCGATCACCGGATATGTTGAATGAA
>JANXZD010000474.1 GCA_025355705.1 Bacteroidota bacterium
AAAGTCCACAGAACGATATTCGATTTGAAGTGCTCAGACCTTCAACGAATTCCATCCTTTCATTCAAAGTCAGTCGCTCTTCGATAAAAACTGAATTTTTAGTTTTCATCCCTTCCCACGTATTAGTGACTGATGTGATTGCCGGTGGTGCTTCGGATAGGGCGGGAATGAAGATTGGTGATCTTATTCTGCGGATCAATGAAAAAGAATTTAAGACTGCGATCGACGCAGACAGAATACTTCGGTTGGACCAGATCGGTAAATCGTTGAAATATGAAATTCTTCGCAACAATCGTTTCGTTGAATTGAATGTTGAACTTGCAAAATTTGGCATTCCGATTTCTATATTGATCTTTTGTCTCGCTGGACTATTGTGGATGTGTATCGGCGGATTTATTATTATTTCACGACCAAACATCATTGCGGCTCGGCTGATCGGCTCATCACTTCTGTTCGTCGGTTTTTTTATGACTGTCGTCATCGTGAGAAGGGATTTCGATCTAACACCATTCATCATTATCCGAAATATCATCATGAACGGCGGTTTCGTGTTTGGTGTGATCGCAATGTTCCATTCATTCCATTATTTTCCGCTCGAGCGAACTGACCTAACTAATAAAAAATGGATCATTCCCGGATATTACGCTACGGGAATAGTATCGGGGTTGATCTCATATTTTTTGAATTCTCCGTTGCCGTTGTTCTCCATATTAATCTACGGGATTTTTATTTATATCCGATATCGAAAAGGAGTTTCTCCCGAATATAAGCGTTTGAATCGTGTGGTTAAATGGACATCTTTTATTTCTGGTGTTGCAGCGACAATCATTGCGATATTTTTTTCAAACGCCTTGCAAGTGATCGTTGTTGGTATTATTGGTATTGTGTTAACGGCAATTCCGCTGTCATATCTCTTTACTATTGGTCGGTATCGATTGTTGGACCTGAACTTTAAAGTTCGGAGGAACACTCAATACAGTATCGTATCAATTCTTTGGGGAGTGATCATTTTCTATTTCCTCACGTGGTCTTTTTTTAAGTTACCATTACTCGATCTTCCGCAGGCAAACATTGTTTTTACCGGAACGGCCATTGAGATCAACGACAATCCGGCATTGGCTTCTGAACGGAGCACCTCTGAACATATCATGTTAATGGTGCTTGCGATCAGTTTGACATTCGTTGTGTTGCGTGCAAGGAAATTGGGGCAACAGTTCATCGATAAGAAATATTACCGTCAGCAATATGATTATCGCCGCGCTTCGCTTGAATTGGGTGAAATTCTTGCAACGACCTTAACGATGGATGATCTTGCGCGCGGACTTGTTCGTAAATTGAGCGAGTTGATGAAATTAAAACGGGTCGGAGTTTTGTTCTTCCGTGAAGAAAAAAGTTGTTCCTGTCTATCGGCATACGGATTCGACGGAAAGATATGGGAAGAGTTTTGCATAACCAATGAACGAGCATTGATCACGAGCATTCGACAGTTCAGCAATGAATTTAGAATTGATTATTTGCCTACGCCGTTAAAAGATGAGTTCCATCGTGAGGGATTCCACTATGGCGTGCCGATCCGTTCAAAAGAAAAAGTGATTGGTGTATTGTTGGTGGGTGAAAAAGAATCGGAAACAACATTCCGTCAAGAAGATCTGGCATTCCTATCGACAACAGCAAAACAGGCATCCGTTGCGATCGAAAATGCATTCCTCTATGAAGAACTGGCGGAAAAAGAGAGAATGAAACACGAACTTCAGATCGCGCGACGCATCCAGTTGGATTCGTTGCCGCAAATTACGCCAAAGATTCATGGATTAGAGATCTCCGGAATATCAATTCCGGCGATGGAAGTCGGCGGAGACTTTTTTGACTATCTCTCTAATGGAAACGGTGAAGTGACAGTGATCATCGGGGATGTGAGCGGGAAAGGGACATCGGCCGCGCTGTACATGTCCAAGGTGCAGGGAATTCTGCGATCACTTCACGGATTCGATCTTTCTCCAAAAGAACTATTCCAACGGGCAAATAAATTATTGTGTCAGGACCTTGAAAAACGTTCGTTCGTTACGGTGCTTGGTGTGGAATTCAATCCGAAGAAACGTTCAGCGATCGTATCAAGAGCAGGACATTTACCATTGTGGCATTTTGAATTCAAGACAAAAACCGTGAAGAAAATTTTACCGCGCGGTTTGGGATTAGGACTGAACAATGCATCCGTATTTACCGCCGAGATGAAAGAGAAAAAAATCGTATACAAAAAAGGAGATATTTTTCTTTTCGCAACCGATGGTGTGACTGAAGCTCATAATGCAGCAGCGGATTTTGGTGAAGAACGGTTGCAGGATATCTTGATCAAATATTCCGGCAGCTCATCGAAAGATATTCAGACACAGGTGATCAACGAAATTGCCGCATTTGTCGGTGATCAAGAACAACACGATGATCAGACGGTTGTAGTTGTGAAGGTAGTGTAATAAAAAGATGTTGTCCGTTTTAAGAACAGTTGCTTGAAAGAATAAAAAAAACGCTGCGCTATGCGGCGTTTTTTTTGTAGCGCGTACGGGAATCGAACCCGTATTTAAGCCTTGAGAGGGCTCCGTCCTAACCGTTAGACGAACGCGCCGGTTAATTATCCTTGAAATTCTTCTAAAATCGATAGTTTGGTTTTAGTGTTGAATGTGAAACTATCGCATTTTTTGCTTTTCAGTCACCACCTGTTTACAAACATGCTTTCATCAATTTACGAAACACTTCTTATGGTTGCAAATAATAAGTAGCTTCAACAACAATAAACGGTAACATTGTTTCGAAGGATGTAAAACTGAATTGTAAAACAAAAAAACTCACGCCCACCGAATTGAAAAAATTAAATATCTGCCATCAATGTTCCGCTGCATCGAACGGAGGGAAAAGCGTTCTTCAAACGGATATGATTTTAAATTTTCCGATCGTGCTCAATACGAACAACAACGGAGTGATAAAGCACCTTTTGTGAGAAGAAAAGAATAGACAGCGAAGAACTATTCAATCTGTCATCCGTGACGGTGATGCATTGCGTACTACCGATGAAATAACGGTGTTCATGGTATGTACGACACAATAGAGAAAACCAAAAGATAATGCTGTTGGTGAACATATCAATTGGATTTTAAATGACGGATGCTATTGTAGATTTATTTGTCTGGTTATCTCGGTAAAGGCTATTAGCTGCAAAGATAATATGTTGAAGCCTTGGTTCCTTTTCCCTACCTTATTGTGAAAACAGATACCGTTCTATGAAAAATGTTTTGATACTCATTAAGATGTTGAAAGAGTAACAAATATTGCGTAACTATCATAAGAAAATTATCCTCTCGAGGTACGTATGGCGAAAATATTGGTGGTTGACGATGAACTGCTGGTCAGAAACTCGGTGATTGCTGTTCTAAAATTAAACGGACATGAAACCATCGAAGCAGATAATGGTTTAACGGCGCTCGACATGATCAAATTACACTCTCCTCAGCTTATTATCAGCGATGTGGTGATGGAGAACATGAACGGTTTCATGCTTCGGGAGGCTTTACAGCAAGATCAGTTGACAGCAAGGATCCCCATGATCTTAATGTCCGGGGAAGCAAATAAAGCAGGGGCATGGGAGTCGGATGGATCTGTAGATTACATTACCAAACCATTCACCATTGACCAATTGATGGTGCTTGTCAACGGTAAACTTCAAGCAAATGCGATTTAGAACATATCGAACTATCAATGTTGCACTAAAGATACAGTTGAATGCAGTTTCCTTTTTCTATTTTCACCCGTTGTTTGTGATTGCAAAATAAGTGAAGTTTTTTCACAATAATATTTAAAACAAATTATCATTACAAAAAAAGGCACCGATATTCGGGTATCTTTTTTATTCACTATTGGATTTAATAATCCCGACGGTTGCGCCGTGATATCATTCCCGCGTGTGCCGTTGTACGGTTCCGCTTTAAGAATCCCGCAATGAGCGGAATCTAAAAGCGGGACTTTTGGCGGGTACTTCATTGCAATAATAAAAAACTATTTCTTACAATGTTCCTTCATCATAGGCTTTTTCGCCATGCAGTGTAACATCAAGTCCTGCCATTTCCGCATCCTTTGCTACTTTAACGGGTGTAATAGTATTTATTATCATCAGCATAAGGTACGTAAAGACAAAAGCATACACCGAAGCACCAATAACAGTGATCAACTGCTTAAAGAAAAATGTTGATCCTCCGTAGAGCAATCCGTTTGCTCCGACCTCATTGATCGTTGTGGTGGCAAACACTCCCAATAAGATGGTTCCAAGAACTCCGCCGACACCGTGAACGCCCCAAACATCAAGAGCATCGTCCCATTTCATTTTATTTTTAAATTGGACGGCAAAATAACAGACAAGCCCAGCAACAGAACCAATGATTGGTGAAGCCCAGACCGGAACAAAACCTGCACAGGGAGTTATTGTCGCAAGACCGGCAATTGAACCTGTCAGCAGTCCGACAAATTTTGGTTTTCGTTCACGGCTCCACTCAACGACAAGCCATGCGATGGTTGCAAACGAAGCAGCGATATCGGTATTAAGAAAAGCCAACGAAGTTATTTTATCCACGGCAACTTCACTTCCTGCGTTGAACCCATACCAGCCAAACCAGAGCAAACCGCTCCCGATTGCAACGAGGGGAATACTGTTCGGAGTAGAGTTTTTATCAACACGCGCACCCACATAGTATACTGATGCGAGAGCTGCAAATCCTGCCGTAGCATGAACGACGATACCTCCTGCATAATCCAGCACACCCCACTGAGCTAAAATTCCGCCGCCCCAGATCATATGAACGAAAGGATAATAGACCAGTATTTGCCATACGGTAAGAAAGAGCATATACGCTTTAAAATTAATACGATTGACGAATGCTCCTGTTATCAAAGCAGGGGTAATAATTGCAAACATCATTTGGTAAGCAATAAAAACATACTCCGGTATTTTTCCGTTGGTATACATGGAGTCAGGAGTGACACCATTTAAGAATGCTTTACCAAAATCTCCGATGACACCACCTACACCCCCGCTGAAGCAAAGTGAATAACCGAAGGTTACCCAGAGCACGGTGGTCCATCCTAACGACACAAAACTTTGAATCATGATACCGAGAATGTTTCTTTTCGTAGCAAGTCCGCCATAAAAGAACGCCAGTCCGGGTGTCATCAGCATCACAAGACTGCACGCTAACAACATAAATCCGGTTGAACCAGTATCTAACATAATCTGTTCTCCTTATTTAGCTAATGGAAAAATTTTACAAAGAAATTCCAAATACGAAATACAATTTTTTTGCGAAAATATATTTGTGATCCAGAGGGTTCCATTCACAGGACCATCTCGCAAGAAATCTTCATGGTTTGGTTATCACTTTTTCAGAAAGAGTGTACTCAATAATCAGACCGAAGATAATCTTTGTTTTCTTGGTATATTGTAACAGTTACCGAATCAATTGTGAGAATATTTTCCTTTCCCTTTCTCATATTTGGAAATATGGTATGCTTTTATATCTCGATCCCAACCTTTCCGCCTGACCGAGTCATTCGAGCACCAGTCTAAATTTTATGTGCACAAAAAAAATCCCTCTTTCTTCGTTAGAAAAAAGAGGGATGATTGTTATGGAGGATATTTCATCCAAACAGATCGTTTATGCGAAGACCGTTTCAACAACCATATCAGTTATTTTTGATTGAGTATTGTTCGGAGTGCCCAGCGATATTGGCAACGCAACAGTGAACAGCGTGCCGTCATCTTTGTTTGAGACAAATGAAACTTTCCCTTTAAGATATTGTTCTGTGAATAGTTTTACACTATACGTTCCCAATCCTCGTCCTTCTCCCTTTGTTGAAAATGACCGCTGGAAGATCTGAAGCTGGATATCGTACGGTATTACTTCGTTATTATGAACGCTGAATTGAACTTCAGTCCCTTTTCGATGACAAGAGATCAGCACGGTGGAATTGATTTGTGTCGCCTCAAGAGCATTCTTGGTCAAATTAAGGATCACCCGGTGGAGAATATTATCATCGCTCACAAAAATAAAATCTTCGGAACGAGGATCGACCTCGATGGTCTTATCCTTTGATACAGCGTGCATCCGGAGCGAAAGAACGATAGAATCCAAGAATGACCTTGAATGGACCATTGTTGGTGTGACCGTGGTTGTATTATGTTCTGCGTTTGCAATCTCTCTCTGTGTTGAGATCTGGTCGCTCAGATCTGAAACGAGTTTGTTGATGATCGGTGCAAATTCCTTTGCTTCTTCCGTTGATGCATCTTTTAACAGTTCTGAATATCCGAGTAATCCACCGACCATATTCAGAATGTCGTGAAAGAATAAACTCTCTAGTACTTTTCTGCGTTTTTCATTCCCAATATCGGTCAACGAAAAGATCGTAAATGATTCATCGTTAACCATGAGCGGGGTTGCATGAACCGATAGATCCAACGCTTTGGTATCCGGCTGGGAGATGACGCGGCATTCTTGAATGGTCTCTTCTCCTCGTTGACTTTGCCGTATCGCACGATTGGCTCCGCACATTGTGCAAAATTCGCTTGTTCCGCATCCACCCTGAGTGAGATTCGAATGCTGACATCGCAGCGCCTCGCCGGGACGTTTTCCGATGATGTCATTGACATCAATAACGTTCAGATAGGAGATCAACGGCTGGTTGCAAAACACGATCTGTCTGTTTTTATTCAATATTGTCACAAATTCAGAAAGTGAATCCGAAAAATATTGGAACGGAAGCTGTTTCGTAAAATATTGCGATTGATTGTACAACTCTTCAATGGAAGAGCGCTGGCGAAGTGATGAAGTTGAAGTGGTGTTCATTGTCTGTTCCCCCTGTATGGTTATCACTCTAAACAACAAGGAGTGTGCCATCAGGGGAAAGTGAAAAACCTTAATACTTACAACGTTTATGGTGTCCATTTTTTTTACTTTTCTACAAAACGGAATGCCATTTTTTACGTATCAGCGATGTCAAAAAAATGTTTGCGGACAAAAATGTCTGTTGATTTTTGGGACGTAATAAAATGCAATGATCATGCATTGCTGCCTTGTTTACTTTTGACTACCTTACTGCAAAAATAGATACTGAACTAGGGGGGATTTGGCCTGTGAGTTGTATCGTAAACCTCTAGATCGCTGATGCGTGAAAGAGGTTTTTTTGTTTTAAATGGTTTCATGTGGAAATATATTCCTTTAGTGTTATGTATTTTGTGAAACGAAGTGTTATATCGTTGCGCCCCCAAAAAATATTGAAAACGGAAGTAAATGAAGTCTGAACCGAAGTTCAGC
>JANXZD010000540.1 GCA_025355705.1 Bacteroidota bacterium
TTTGAATACACCGATGCATTCATGGAAAAACTAAATACGATTGTTACTGATTCAATTCCCGAAAAAAGAATATTCTTAACTGTTACCGCACCGGGATTTTCCGGCTCAGGAGCCGTTAATACCGGCACTGCGCGATTGATGTTAAAAGATGGTTCAGAGCGAAAACGCTCGCAGCAAGAGATTGCTGATTATCTTACCGTAAAAACCCGACGTATAACAGAAGCTCGCGTATTCGTGCTGCAAGAACAGACTATTTCGGCAAGCGGAGGTGGAGCACGCGGCGGACTTCCTGTACAGTATGTTCTTCAAAATCAAAACTTTGAAAAGCTGCGCGAGTTTGTTCCACAATTTGCCGAAGAAGTAAATAAAAGCAGCATCTTTCAAGGCTCGGATGTGAATTTGAAATTTAATAAACCGCAGATCGATCTGTCCATCGATCGTGATCGGGCACGAAGTCTCGGAGTTTCTATCATTGATATCGCGCAAACATTACAGTTGGCATTCAGCGGCCAACGCTTCTCATATTTTGAGATGAATGGATTTCAATATCAAGTGATCGGGCAAGTGAATCGAACGAACCGCGACGAACCGCTCGATCTCACATCATTGTATGTGCGCAACAATCAAGGACAATTGATCCAACTTGATAATCTTATTACGCTGAAAGAGCAGAGCGCACCCCCGCAGTTATATCATTTCAATCGATTCAAGGCAGCAACAGTTTCCGCCGGACTTGCTTCGGGAAAAACCATCGGTGATGGTATTGCTGAAATGGATCGTATTGCGAAAAAGATATTAGATGAATCATTCACAACAGCGCTTAGCGGACCTTCTCGCGATTACGCAGAAAGTTCTTCGAATATTTTCTTTGCATTCATCCTTGCCCTGATATTGATCTATCTTGTGCTTGCTGCTCAGTTCGAAAGTTTTATCGATCCATTTACAATCATGCTTACCGTCCCGCTGGCACTTGCCGGCGCACTTCTTTCGTTGTGGGTTTTCGGTAAAACATTGAATATTTTCAGTGAGATCGGAATAATCATGTTAATCGGACTTGTTACAAAGAATGGAATTATGATCGTTGAATTTGCCAACCAACAAAAAGAAAAAGGATTGAAGCTTCTCGAAGCAGCACAGGTTGCGGCGGTTGCGCGATTCCGCCCGATCTTGATGACAAGTCTTGCCACAATGCTCGGCGCGCTTCCAATCGCACTTGCGCTTGGTGGCGGTGCAAAAAGCCGCGTGTCAATGGGAATTGTCGTTATCGGTGGGTTGTTCTTCTCACTTTCACTGACGCTCTTTGTTATTCCGGCAATGTATACGTTCTTTTCAAAAGAAAAAAAGGGAACTGATATAGAACTGTAAAAGGTTAGAAAGTGAAGATATAAATTTAAAATCCCCCGTTGTTACGGGGGATTTTTTTTACAATTTCAACTGTTCACTCCAATATATTACGACGACTTTCTCGGCGGTCTTTTAAAATTTCCCGGACGCTTTCCTCTGCTCCCGGTACGGCTGCCAGAGGGTCTTTCCTTCTTCATTTCCTTCCGCGGAAATATTTCGGTTACCGGCGTAAGCAATGTCTCATCAGGATAGATACATTCGATCTTCCGTTTCATATACTCTTCCAACTTTGGAATCTCATACGAATCTTCTTCATCGGCAAAACTAATTGCAATGCCGGTTGCTCCAGCGCGGCCAGTACGACCGATGCGATGAACGAACTCCTCGGCATCTTGCGGAAGATTGTAATTGATAACGTGTGAAATTGCATCAACATGAAGTCCGCGTGAAGCAACATCAGTTGCAACAAGCACGCGCACTTTACCTTCGCGGAAATTTTCCAATCGTTTGATCCTCTGTCGCTGTTCAACCTCTCCGGAAAGCAGCGTGCAGGGAATACCGTACGTCTCCAATTTATCTTTCAAATCGCGGCCGACATCGCGGCGATTTACAAAGATCAATACACGTTCCAAATGTTTTTGCTGCATCAGATTGTAGAGAAGAGGAAATTTTTCATCTTTCGTGGTGATGTAGGTGATCTGTTCAATAGCAGAAACTGCCATCGTATCAGGCGTCACCGTTACTTCGATCGCTTGTCGTGTCCACGATTCTGCAAGACGTTTTACCTCACTGTTCATTGTTGCAGTAAAGAACATGGTCTGCCGTTCGGATTTTTGCGGTGTGCTCAAAACAATACTTCGCACAGCGGGAATAAATCCCATATCCAACATTCTATCCGCTTCATCGATCACGAGGAACTCCGCTTTTCCAAGGTCGACATATTTTTGTTTTTTAAAGTCGATCAATCGTCCCGGCGTGGCAACGATGACATCAACTGTTTCGTGTTTTAAATTCTGCATCTGTTTGTTGTAATCAATTCCACCGACGAGGGAAAGAACCGTGCACGGTGCATATTTGCCGAGCAGACGCGCATCTTTTTCGATCTGCATCACTAATTCACGAGTTGGAGCTAGGATCAACGCACGAGGCGTTCCCTTCTTTTGATCTTTTAAAGGATGACGAATGATGTGAGAAAAAATGGTAATAAGAAACGCAGCGGTCTTTCCAGTACCCGTTTGGGCTTGTGCGGTGACGTCATCTCCTCGCAGACAGATTGGAAGTGTTTGAGCTTGAACCTCTGTGCAATACTGAAAATTAAGATCGGCAATCGCATGAAGAATTTCCTGGGGAAGGTCGAAATCTTGGAATCGTGTTTTGCCATCAACAACCGGCACCTTGAACACAGAAGGATCCCATGGTTCAGATGGAATAAATTTTTTCGATTCTTCTTTTGCTGTTTGGAGGATCTGTTGATTTCGAACCGGACCTTCTTTTTCCTGACGCTCGTGACGCAGTCGGTATTCTTCACGCGTTTCTTTTTTTTGCTGATCTCGCGGATGATGTGTGCCCGATTCTTTTTCGCGTGGATATTTTTTGTGATCGTGTTGGTGCTGCTTTGGCGTTTCTTTTAAGGTGGCCGCCTTGGGAGAGCGAGCTAATTTTGGCTTTGCACCAAAGAAAGTTTTTAGTTTTGAAACGAATTTTTGAAACACGGTTTCTTTCTAAATATGAAATGTAATGTTACTTTCACAATATACGCAAAAAAAGGATGAACAGCGATGTTCATCCTATCGCCATCGAAACGATATGTATTTCTTTGTCTTTTGTTGAATTTATCAACATATTCATAACCTGTGAAGCATTTTCAACCCTCCGTAAACTTATTTTCTTCACTTCCCCGTTCTTTTTTAATACTTGAAAAAATGAAATAGCGAAAGAAATTGATTCGATCTCATTCCACAAACAATGAAGAGATGAAAAAGGGGATGGGCGGATGCTGAATCCATCATTATATATCGTCAATATTCTTCTTCGCGGCATTGTAGAAGCAAAGATCCCCTTTGTGATGAAGAATAGTCCAAGTCCAACATATATCCACGCAGGTTGAAACCCTTTCCATGGTTTATAGATCTCAATTGCATCCAGTATTGTGATGATCCCTGTTAAAAAATCAAACCGATAGACTCCTTTGATATTATCTTCCGAAATAGATCGCCATTCTTTTACGCCAAACACCATTAAGAGAATTCCTGCCGTAATATTCAATACCACAATTGAGTTGAACATTCCGCGATTTATCATTTCGAATCCAGCAAACACTATTACAACTCCTGGGAGGGTATCGTTTAACAATCGTGCTCTTTTTAACCGCTGCGTTAGATGCAATCCAATACTATGCTGAACGATGCGAGTCATTATTTTTGTTCATCCCATTTTTGAATGGTACGATGCGAAACAAGCATCCACCGATTATTTCTCAGTGCGTACAGACGAATATAACGGATCCCGTACGGCGGTTTTGGTTTTTCTCCGCCGTTTACAACAATCACTCTTCCGGTAACAATTGCGGCATTATCATGGATCTCCGCCTTTGTTGAGTCGGTTGTCCGGGAAGCGTAATTGGATTTTGGAACACGGGCAATATACGATTTCTTATTATCAACATTTCCGCCTCCATGATAGAATAAAAGATCATTTCCAAACAACGTATCAAGCATTGCAACATTTTTGTCTAAGAATGCTTTTTCAATTGCATCATTTATTTGTAATATCTGTTGAACGATTGCTCCCGTTGTATCTTGTGCTCTTCCTGTTGAAGAAAGGAAAAAAACACATAAAAAAAAGAATAATGCTTTCATAATATTACCATTCGATTTGTGTAGAAACATTATAAGCCATCTCAAAAGTTATTTATATTGAGAATTGAGACACCAAGCGGAGTCGAAGTATGGCAGTTCCACAGAAACATGCTTCGGCTCGACAATGAATAGCTATTTATGAGATGGTTTCGAGTTACTATGTGAATAATTTGAATATGGTATCTATTTCAACTCCCAAACAATCGTTACTTCATCTGAGAAAGTCATTTCTTTTACGTCAAACCCAAGCGATTCATCGTTTTGTATAATACCACTCTTCAACATTGCCGATTTGTATATCGGAACAATATTCTGTGTTCCATAGGAAATATGTTGGATGACTCCAAGATTTTGTTTTGCCGTCGATGCGATCAATTCCGCTCGGGATTGTGCATCGCCGATTGCCAGTGTTAACAAAGCATCGTTCACCTGTTTTTCTCTCTCTGATGAGAGGATAAAATTGAAAGAGAACCGAACATCATTTTCATTGTTCATAAATGATGTAATGATCGCGCCGATCTTCTCTTTGGTATTTGGAAATTCTATGGCAATATTTTGTCGTGCGATGTATCCTTTTGCAATATTTTTATTGTTTTCCCACACCATATTCTTTGACACGCTGAAATCAGTGGTTTTTATCGTTTCTTTTTTGAAACCAACCATCTGCAGTTGTGCCATCAGCAATTCGGTCTTTACATTGAGCCCTTTCACCGCATCAGCAAAATTTGGATTGATAATCGTTGCCTCAACTGTCAACACACCAATATCCGGCATCGCCTTGTATGTTCCAATACCTTTTACTTCGAGTGTGCGTATATTTTGCTGAGCGTTAGTTGTAAGAATGATTAGAGCAACAACGCAAAGGATCTTGAAAACCTGTTTCATAAAAACTCCGGCAGTGATTGTAAGTATTCTTTTAGTAGTGTACAAATTATTTACACAAAAGACATTTTCCAACGAACGATTATTTAGCAATAAAACAAAAAGGTCAGAATAATTCTGACCTTTTTGTAATTACAATAAATTAAAGGCGGTTATATTTTTGGAAGAATTGGAGGCATTTCGTATGCTTCACAAACAGACTGGAATCCATTTGTTTTATGCGTTGCATCGCAGAACGGTTTGGTTTTGCTCTGCCCGCATCGACACAAAGATATCTTCGTACGCCCATTTAGTCCGTATCTCTTCCCGTTTGAATCCAACAATTCTATATCTTCACCCTTTATGCGAAAGCTTCCATTATTATTCACAATAATTTTTGTTGCCATAGTATGATTCCCATGCTCTCTGTCCTTGCGAAGGTTATTTCAATTGAACAGAAACCTTCGCAAGGTTTTTCATTTCTTATGATGCTCGTAATGCATTGATGATGTTCATGCGCGATGCACGAACCGCCGGCAAAAATCCACCGATCAGTCCCATTAGAAGAGCAAACGATAATGTGTAGATGACGATTTGCGGAGATAATGAAAAAGAAAATTCAAGTTCCGAGAATGAGCTAAAGTTAAGAGTAGAAATTTTAAAGAATTGTAGAAATGACGATAACGACAGACCAATCAAACCGCCAATGATAGAAATGAATAACGATTCCAATAAGAAGGCACCGAGAATGCTTCTTCGGCGGAATCCGAGCGCGCGAAATGTTCCAATTTCAGTTGTTCTGTTTGCAACAGCCGAATACATCGTGATCATTGCACCAATCGTTGATCCTAAACTGAAGATAATCGTAATGAAAATTCCGAGAATGCGAATAAATGCCGCCATCGCTTCGGATTGTTCTTCAAAATATTTACGTTCTATCTTTGGTTCGAATTGCTGCAAACGTGGGTCGTTTTCAAATATAGTTTTCAGTTCTGCAAAATTTTCCTTTTGATTCAACCGAAACGTGAATGTAGAAAATCCACCCCGTCTATTGAAAGCATCTTGCAATTGTTCGGAATCTCCCCATATTTCAGAATCAAAACCGCTTCCCTCAGTATCAAACAAACCAACGATCGTCCAATTATCACCCGCAAACCTTACCTTCCCTCCAAGCTGAGCTCCTTCAAATCGTTTTGTTATTGAAGAACCAACGATCAGTTCTCGTTTGCCAAACAGGAACATTCTTCCCTCGGTTAATTTCACGTGAGGCCGTAATGTAAATACTTGATCGGAAACTCCCCGAACGGTTACATTGCTCATCCCTCCTTCGGTTCCCTTCTTTATAAGATTGATAACAACGACAGTTTCTCCGGATGAGACTGGTCTGCCCTCATTATTTTTTGCAACCTGCGTCAGCGTGTTCAAAATATCCACTACATCTTGAGTGAGTATACTGGAAATCTCTCCGTTTGCAGATTTTCGTGCAACAAGAACATTCTCATCTGATCCGGTTTGTATCAACGTCTTCTGAACTCCATATGCCATCATCAGCACCGCGGAAAAGACAAACACCACGAGGGCAATACCGAAGACGGTGATTCCGGTTGTGAGCTTTCTATTTTTAAAATTTCTAAATATATATTTGAAAGGAATCTTCATGATTCATATCCTTAAACTATTGTTATCCAATGTGCTGCAATCCGTCAACGATAGACGTGTGCAGCGCTTTGAAGATCGGGAAAATGGATGCCGCAACACCAACGAGTAGTGCCGAAATACCGGCAAGAATTAATGTCGAAGTTTCAATATTGAATACAGGAAAAAATCCTTTTGGAATCACCATTCCAATCCCATTGACCAACGGGAACGTCAACGATAAGCCAACAATGCCTCCAATAATCGCTATCACCATAGATTCTCCTCCGATGAATGCAATAAGATGTCCTCCGGAAAAACCCAATGTTTTAAGGACAGCATATTCTTGCGTTCGTTCGCGAGCAGACATGATCATCGTATTCCCAAGTACCAACATAATGATGCCAATGATGACGAACGACATAAAATTCATTGCGCCGATGATAGCACCGGATGCAGTAACAAATCCTTGTTGAAAAGCCCGCTCAGTTTCTGTTTTTGTTTCTGCTCTTGAATTTTTAAACAGATTATCGATCTCTTCAGAAATTGCCGATGACTGATTTGGATTTTTAATTTTGGTGACGTACCATCCAACCTCTCCGGCACGTCCCGGCATTTCTTTGCGTAATCGTTCATCAATATATTTCCAATGAAACAGCATCTGTGTCAGGTCCGTGTTTTTGTCGCGAGGAGTATAAATTCCTCGAACAACAAACTCCCAGTTACCAGGATAAATATCTCCGTCGATATTCATGATATCGCCAATTTTAAGATTATACTTGGTTGCAATATCACGACCGAGAACGCAAGAATTCTGCTCCTTCTTAAAATTCTCCAGTTCCTGTTTTGTTAATTTGAACTCGGGATAAACTTCAAAAAATGTTTCAGGATCGATCGCCATACGGGCGAAAAACTGGTTCTTGTCAATATATGTGCCACCGAACCAATTTGCCCACGTTACGGTTTCCACGCCCTGAACTTTTAACACTTGTTCGCGATATGCATATGGCAACGGAAAGATAAACGAGATCGCTTGACGGGTAACCAATCTGTTAGCCGCAGAACTCTCAACACCGGCATTCCATGCGGTCACCACTGTTCGCAAAACACCAAAGGCAACGACAGCAATAGCAATTCCCACAATAGTGAGAAATGCGCGTAGTTTATGTCGCAACGCATTCTTAAAAATTACTTTGAGCATTTTCATAGAATAGTCCTATTTGAATTCGCCTTTTTCCAGATGATGAATAATCCTCGCCCGTTCAGCAGCGTGAGGATCATGCGTGACCATAATTATTGTTTTTTTGAATTCTTGGTTCAATCGTTCAAGAAGGATCAAAATTTCTTCTGCCGATTTTCGGTCGAGGTCTCCGGTTGGTTCGTCGCCGATGATCAATGTGGGATCGGAAACGACCGCGCGCGCAATCGCAACTCGCTGCTGCTGTCCGCCGGAAAGCTGCTTCGGATAATGATCCATTCTATCGGCAAGGCCGACAACCTTCAACACCATCTCAACACGTTCTTTCTTTTCTTTCTTTGAAAGATTCGTGAGAAGAAGCGGGAGTTCAACGTTATCGTACGCCGTTAACACAGGCATCAAGTTATAGAACTGAAAAACAAAACCAATATTACGCGATCTCCATTTTGCCAATGCAGATTCGTTCAGTTTTGCAATATCGGTTCCCGCAACAATGATGGAGCCGCTTGTTGGCTGATCGATACCCGAAACAAGATTTAAAAGCGTTGTTTTTCCAGAACCGGATGGTCCCATCAACGCAAGGAATTCTCCTTCTGGAACATCCAATGAGATATTCTGAAGTACGGGGATTTCCAATTTGTCGCGTTTGTATATTTTGACGACATTCTTTACTTGAACAAGTGGTGTCATATGATTTTATAATAGTTGTTGATGAAAAATAAAATTATCGTAATTATTTTTGCAGCGACATTTTTTTTGTTTCGGAAAATGTTCCCACGGTAAGTTTGTAAAAATACAATCCGCTGGATAAATGTGAACCATCAAATGCGACAGAATATTTTCCGGCTTCTTTTACTTCGTTCACAATCGCTGCAACCTCTCTTCCAACGACATCGTACAGTTTCAGTGAAACATGATTGGTCATTGGTAATTGATAATTGATGACCGTAGCAGGGTTGAACGGGTTAGGGTAATTTTGTCCCAACAAGAATGAATTGGCTATCATTTGTTTCTCAGCAACAAGCGTTGGCTGTGCACCACGATAACTCCATTTTACCGCATCGAACACGATTGCTTGTTTTACAGTATCGCTTCCATCACCAAGGCGAACCGAAGCGGAATTTCCTTTTGTAAATGGAAATGTTCCAAGTGACAACCAATCGCTTTTGATATTCTTTTGATTGACGATCACATCATGGATTCCATCGGTTGCTGTCACTTTGTATTCTGCAGCAGTTGCTTCACTCATTGGAATATAGGCGAACACTTCATACGGACCGTCGTATGCGAGATTTGCCGTCCATGTTGCGTAACATGTATCGCTCAGTTTTGTCCGTGTCCACCAATAATGACTATTGTACCCCCCGTTCTTTTTGTCCGACCAGCGCACCAACGATGAGGGTGCGGCGGTGTTCATAAAGAACCCTTTATCCAAATGCGAATCATCAACCAGTGAATCCGCCGTCTGGATTTTTTTAAACTTAACACCCACACCCCAATAGGCAACATTAAAATTTTTATATCCGTTGTTATAACCGGGCCAATCGTATTTCACCCCTTTTCCATTTAAGCTGGGATATACTCCGGAATTTTTATTCCCATACGGATCGTTCACGATCAGTGTGCGATTGTTCACATCGTATCCGTTGATGACAACAATATGTCCGGCGGTAGTTAATCCGTTGCAGAATGTGAATGGATAACCCGCATCAATATTTGAAATTATCGTTTCAAATATTGATGTAACGGAATCATACAGTGTTGCACTCAATCCATGATAAGTATAATAATCAACCGTGCGAGAATGAGGACTGTAACTTCCCGTCCACATAAAACCGTATCCGCCGTATGAAGCTTTTCCATTTGGATCGGTTGCCATTGCTGAATATGGATATTCTCGATATGTATATTGCTCGCAGACATAATTTCCGTATGGGCTGTAGTGTCCGGGGGATGAAACAGAACCCGAAACCGAAGCTGAACACCAGACATTCCATTTTGGAACGATATTATAATACGCAATCACCATGATCGACGATGTTGCGCCGCATGCAGAATGTCCATTATACCAATCCGGTGTATCCCACACTTGATGTACATATGGCATTTCAAAATATACCGCTGCAGTTTTTTGAGCTCGGTTGATCGATTTTGTCGAGTTTATTTGTTTCGTTGCATCCGGAATCTTTTCATACGAAAGAACATTGGTTTCGTTGCCAGCATTATTTTCGGTGACAGAGAATTGTCTCGAATAGATTCCTTTTCGTTTCACATCGGAATAATAGATCGTTTGTGTCTGCGGATCGAACGAAGGATCGACTTCAACACAATCGTTCATAAATGTTATCTGTTGTTTTTTTCGGTTATTGATGTTCATCGTGTATAAGTCTGATGAAATCAATTGTTCGGTATCGGATTGTTTTTGATAAAATAGAACCGTTTCATTGTCCATCCACGACGGCGAAAATCCTTCGCACAACTCATTTATTTTTTTAGTTGAGAGGGAATATGTAAAAAGGTTTCCACGTAGACTTGAATACAATAATTGAGAACCATCCGGTGACCATTGCGGAAGGAAATACGATGCTTTTCCATCCGTAAACTTTGTTGACACGCCGCTGTTTAAATTGATAATCCATAATTGATCAGCATCGTCATTATATACGGCAAAATTTCCGTTCGGAGAGATCGGTGCTAGATTGGAATACGTTCCAAGATCGAATTTTCGAGTTGAAGATCCATTCAGGATGTATAATTCCTGTTCAACCGTAAACGCAATTGTACCATCATTTGAAAAACTAACTTGTCCAACACGGGATGAGCCTGAATGAAGGGTGGTTTTAATGTTGTTTTTCACATTATAGATAACTGGCTGTTGTTTTCCTTGATCATCGATCTCTTTGAAGCCGACCAGTGTTTTATCGGAGGACAAAGAGAAATACATTTCGCTTCCCGGACGATCGGAAATTGTGGTGATGGAATTACCAATTGCACGGAAGAGTCCACCGGTAAGATGATCAGAAAAAATGATTCCGTTTGCGGATGATTTCGGAGTGGCAAGGAATTGTTCCTGCACTGTTTGTTTTTCTGCAAACAGTAATGAGAGACTGATTACGGCGAATATCAGGATTAATCGCATAATATTTTCATAGTAAGATGACCGTCACCTTCAAGGTGACGGTCATCTTTGGGTAATATTATTCCGTTGTAAATCGTGTTCCGGTGGAAAGTTTTTCAGAAGGACGCAATACAACTTTTTGTCCCGCAGTAACACCTTGTTTTATTTCAATTCGATTTCCCATTACTTCACCAAGCGTAACAGGGGTTTCTACGACAGCGTCATCTTTTACGATGAAAAGAACTTTCTGTCCGCTCCTTTCAGTGATCGCTGAAGCAGGAACAGAAATTTTCGGTGCAAAATTTTGTGTTTGTTGTTTTCCTTCTTTTAAAAAGTTCACCTTGGCACGCATTTCAGGAAGAACGCGCTCATCACGTTCTTTGAATCTTACTTTTGTCAGCACCGTTGCCTTAGCACGGTCTGCTGTAGGAACAATCTTATTCACAAATCCTGAATATCGTTTTTCCGGATATGCATCAAGAGTGATCTCGCACGGCATACCCTCTTTGATCTTTTCAATATTTGATTCTGAAACGTCAGCTTCCACTTCGAGCGATGTCATATCTGCAATGGTAACAAGGGCACTTCGCGATCCTGCGGCTGCGCCAAACGGTGAAATTACCTCGCCGACATTTGCATTTTTTGTCAGCACTACTCCGTCGAACGGGGCACGGATCAACGTATATTCTAATTGAACTTCCGATGCGCGAACATTTGCTTCGGCATATTTAATGGAAGCGTCTGCCGAAGTCACCGCAGCGACTGCTCGTTTATACCGTGCGTTTGATCCATCATATTCTGCTCGAGAAATAGAATTCTGAGCAAATAATATTTTTTGACGCTCAAAACTCGCCGATGCGTCTTCCAGTTCGGCTTTCACGCTTTCTAGTGTTGCATTTGCTACGGAAAGATTCGCCCTCACTTGTCCCAAAGCAGCTTCAACATCTCTCCGTTCCAATCGTCCGATAATATCGCCGGTCTTAACGCGGTCTCCTTCAATCACTCCAAGGAATTCCAGTCGTCCCGTTCCTTTGGATGCGACCGCAGCTTTTCGCTGTGCAACAATATATCCGCTTGCCGAAAGAACAGCGCTCTCTTGTCCCGAGGTTGTGAATGCTACGGTGCCGAGTTCGACTTTTTCTGCAGAAGAACCACTCCTGACTGCAAAAAAAGAACCGATTGCAATAACGACAATAATAATTAAAACAGATATTATTATCTTATTTCTCGATCCTCCTTCAGTTTGGCGAGGTTCATCACGATTGATCTTTAAAAATGAAAGGTCAGTGTTTTGATTTTCAGACATATAAATAATGATTTCTAAATTTTTCTAAAATATTTGGTACCATTTCGAACAATAATTGCCGTGAAAATGTTCAGTAATATCCCAAAAATAACAGCAAAAGGCAACGCAACGAATGTTGCATTATTGTAAGTATAATGCTGTAAATATAGTCTTAACCGGTAGAATATTCGGTGAAAAGAAGAGAAGAAGCGGTAAAACGCGACTATATCATTATTTTTGTGGGAAGAATAATCCAAGTCCATCAAGAACTGCTAAAAACTGGGCTGCAACAAATTTGTTTCCCGCATCATTCAGATGAACACCATCAAAGGTAAGAACATTTTTTTCTGAATTGGCTAGATTGTTCTTTTTAAGGTAATCAATGAATGCAGACCGAAGATCGCACAGTGGAATTGAATATTGTGCAGCAACAGTTCTACTGATCTGGCTGTATTCATCAAGCATCGTATCGTATTTGTTTGTTCCATCATTCTTCTCGCCGATAACGCTGGGTGTGCAAAGAATTACCGTTGCGCCGTCTGATTGAATTTTTGTAATAATATCTTTCAATCCTTTTTCAAACTCTGGTTTTGGCGTTCCGGTTAACCCTCTGCTTGCAAATTCAAAATGCCACACATCGTTTATGCCGATGTAGATAACGACAATGGATGGCTTTTTTGTAAGCACATCATTTTCTAGTCGCCGCTGAAGATCGTTCACTTTGTTCCCGCTGATTCCTGCACCGATCACCTCGATCTTTTGTCTAAGAGCATTAAGTGTATCGCGAAGAATTGTCACATATCCATTTGGTTTTACGCCTTGTTCGGTAATAGAGTCGCCGAAAAAAATGATCCGGGTCGAAGAACGAATTGCTGTTTCGTGCGTCGAACATCCGGAAACGAGAATCAGTAAAGCCAGAAAGAGATTTTTGTTCTTCATGTTGTCACCAATCCATTCTATCGCGCAATCCCATAATCTGTCCGCAATGTTTTTCTCCGTGATTGGAATAGATCTGCAGCATTCTATCCATTGTTACAATACCATTTTCCGGATGATCAGCAGTGCGGCTCCAGCCTTGTTCATCAACGGTATCTAACAATGCAGCCCAGCGTTCGTGCAGACCGCGAAGCAAATGCAGTCCTTCCATCACCGGAAGTCGATATTCGGGAGATGTTGCCCATTTGTCCTGATCATACGTCTTGATCTTTGGGAAATCTTCCATGAGCATGAATTTAAAACGGAGAAAAGCGTTCATGTGGGAATCACATAAATGATGAACAACCTGACGGATCGTCCAACCACCGTCTCGATACGGCGTATCTAATTGTGCATCATTCAATCCATCAACAGTAGCATCGAGAATACCTGGCAGTGATTTAATTTTTTGGATCATTAGCTTGCGGTCTTCCATTGTCGGCATAACCGGTCCCTTTACAATAAAAATATTCTTAACGATTTTATGAACTTGGTAAATTTAGAGAATGGAAGTGAGATAAGCCAATAGGAAATGCAATTTTTTTACAGTTTTGCTCAGCGGGGTCATCCGGAAGCGGAGCACCGTCGTCCTAAATTAATGATAGATATTTGTTTTCGATTGAAGTTCAATTCCGATCTCTTCCACGGAGCATATTTGATGGTGATGCTCAAGAAAACCAATGTCGGTCAGGATGCGTGATTCGTCGCCCCAGTCGTTCCAATACACTCCGCTCATTTGCAGTACGCATAATGCTTCAGGGGTCTGCTCTAAAACTCTGCGTGAGAAGTTGACAGGCACAATTTGCTTGAAGACAACCTTTGTCAGGTCGGGTTCAGACGGTGTCCCAAAAAACGGTACTGTTCGATTGAGCGGAACGAACACTTCATTCATATGTTCTCTGCACAGGTCCAAAAAATTCAATGATGTGCCGACAAGCGTCATCGTATTCCATAGACATTTTTTTTCAAAAAGATGCTGTAGCAGACAACCGTCCGGCTTTTCCCAGAATTTTTTGACAGGCCATATCTCTTCTGAAAATGATCGGTCTTCTTTTTCGATCCATCCATATCCATACTGTAGTGTGCTTGGAGCAATTCCTAAAGCAACAATATAGTTGCCGTGCTTTGAAACAAAATCAAATGCTTTGGAGACAAACGTACGGTATCGTTCTTCCTGCAGGATGAAATGATCGGCAGGAAATAGAGCAACGACCGCCTGTGGATCGGTATGATGAACGTGAAGCAGCGGAAGAAGAATTCCCGGTCCCGTTTCGCGATTATATGGCTGTGTAATGATCGTTTTTTTGGGACGATCGTAAAGATCCATTGATGCCCACGAACCATGATCCGCATTGATCGATGTTAATAGATGCTCAGGAGAAAAGAGAGGAGAAACGCGGTCAACAGTATGCCGAAGCATTGTTCGCTTTCCGATCAATGCACAATATTGTTTGGGACGATATTCACCAAATCGTTCTTTGACGAAGCGTTGAAGCCGTGTTCCATCACCCCCCGCAAGGATCACTCCCCACCGATGATCGGTGTGTGGATGAGTCTCTTTGAACCACAATTTGTTGTTCATGCTCATACCCTCCTTTTGAACGAGGGAGCAGGCGATGATACCATCAGATCGGGACCGCGGATTGAATATGACGAAGAGTGTAATTAAGAGTGAAGAGCAAAGTATACACAAGATCGGGTATTACGATCCCTTATCTAATGCTAGTGTACCATTTGAGCTATGAAAAGTCAATCTCAGGAGCGGTATTTATTTTTTGAGATATTTCCAATTTCGGACTTTTTCCTCCGATATCCATTCGACTGCTGTTTTCATTCTGGAAATTCGCGTTTCTTCTATCTTTGCTTCCGTAACCCACTCCACATATTCTTTCTTGTTGGAGTAACTAAAATCGTTGAACACCGCAAACGCTTTTTTATTTTTCTTAACAACAGAAAGAAAGTAATCAGGAACAATCAACTCTTTTTGCTCTTTTGAGGCAGCCGATTTTTTTTTGATCCTATCAGCGTTTAATTTTGCAGCTTCTTTGATGTACGCAATCATCGTCTTATCGGAAGGAAGATCGTCTAACGACATGATTTTTCCAATATGTCCCATTCCTGTTTCGGCGCGGGCATTTAAGATAAGATTTTTGTCTTTCATCAGCGACGCCTTCCAAAAACCGAAAGAGCAATGCTGTTTGAATGCCGCCATACTGCACATCATCTCACCGTGGTAATCGAAATGCGGAAATCCCCACTTGATCGTCTCTTCAACATCGGGACAAGCGATGTGGACAAGTTCTCTGATATGAACGAGAATGGGTTGCGCAAACGCCTGCGATTTTGCAATGTACGCGTCGATCCGCTTATCATTTTTTACCATTGTACTGCTTTCTTGTCAATTGAGGAATTGTTTTTTCATTTTCAGAATGTCCAATCAATTCTTTGAGTCGTTTCAATTTTGTTTTTTTCCTGCTTCGCGCTGATCACCAGCCAAACAGAACTTCGCTGATACCATGGGGTCTGCGAAGAAAAATGGTTCCACGCTTTTGCATTTGCTTTGAATTGTTTCAGGAGTGCAGCGGGTAGCGTTGGATTTTTTTGCTGCTCAAAGGAATAAAGATTTGTTCGTTTTCCATCACGATCTTCAAACGCCGTCAGCCCCGGCGGTTTCATCAGCTTAAGTTTCTTCAGCTCACCAACACGTTTAATGTTGATGGCGCTCCAGTTGCTCTTCTTCTTTCGAGGAGTGAATCGATTTGTGTAACTGATCTCGTCAATCCCTTTTCGAATGCCGTCGATCCATCCAAAACAAAGAGCTTCATCGAGAGCTTCTTTATATGTAGCTGCGCTTTTTCCGGAATCTTTCTTGTAAAATCCGATCCATAGCTCGGCGACTGAATCATGATTTTTTTCGAACCACGTTCTTAGCGCGGCAGAAGTCTTAAAAAATGTAATGTTCGCTGCTGTCGGCATAGAGGCTTATTGTTCGATCATCTTTTTCATGCCGCCCATTATAGCGTTCCAGTTTTGTTCGCTGTGGTCTCTGCTCTTCTCTGAATCGATCCCGTCCTGTATGATACTGAGGATGGTAGAATTTCCTTTTGCTGTCAATTCGTAGGAGACACATGCATAATTTTCAGGAATATCGGGTTTGCCGGACATTGAACTCCAATAGTCATACTTCACGAATGTTCCGGGTCGAATGTCGAGGATCGTTCCTTTGTCCTCATACTTCTTTCTCTCCCATTCTCCTCGGAAGAATATAGGACTTCCTTTTTTCCAATCGGTTTCAGTCTGCGTGCCGAAAAAATATTGTTTTATCAATTCCGGCGATGTCAACCATTTCCAGACTGTTGTGCTGTCTGCATTGATCTCGATAGAAACTTTTGCGATGAATGATTTTGACATGGTAAATTTCCTTTCATTGTTTTCTACCAACCCTGAACATCTTTTGGATCGTACTGAATTACCTTAATCGCTTTTGCTTTGTTTCGGACAACCGTAGGGATGGAAAGGAGTGCTTCTTGTTCATTTTCTGCTTCGATGATTGCATATGCCGTATGGTCGCCGACCTTGCAGCCCCAGTGAAAATGAGTCAGATAACCGATGGCAAGCGTGAGCTTTACAACTTTTGAACAATCTTCTTCGGTATGCGGTGAAACAACTAAGAACTGCAGCATAAACTCCCTCCTTAAAAATTAGATAGTATCGAGAATCTACAAATCGTACAGCTTATAATCATCACAAAACAGAAAAATAAATCCTGCGTCAATCGTTCTATCCGCCGAATTGCTGAAGATGATGGTCAAGATGTTTATAGGTAGAAGTTCCCCATTCTTTCGGAGTTAGTATGCCAAAAAAGGAATGGGGTTGTTTTGAACACTTC
>JANXZD010000546.1 GCA_025355705.1 Bacteroidota bacterium
GATCTCATCGCGGACAAATGTGCAGTCTTCTTGTTCACCTTCACCGCCAAACAATAGAATTTTTGCATTGAACTCTTTCGCGATCCTCGCTCCAACCTCAGCAAATTTCTCTTTCTGCCAGCGTTTCGTAAAATGTTTTGAACCGGGACAAATTCCGATCACTTTTTCAAATTGATTCAGTCGAAGTTTCCCCATCTTACCGGAAATATCGAACAATATCGAATCAGGGATAAAAATTTCAAGTCCTTTGTCATCATTCTTTATTCCGTATTCTTCAAGGGTCTCGATATATCGCTCTGCAACAGAAAGATTGTCGTCATACGCATTTCGTTTTAGGTTGACCAGCAGCCATCGTTCAAATTTTCGCTTATCGATCACGACAACGTCTTTTGCTTTGCAGGCAGCCCGCAGAAGTTTGGTTCGAATACTATCGTGAATATCAACAACAAGATCATATTTTTCCACACGAAGTTGACGTGCAAGTTCCTGCAATCCCTTGTACCCTGTCGCAATATCATATTCATGAACGATAGAAAGATGATGACTGAAGCGAACAAGCTCCGCATATTCTTTTCGTACAACAAAATCCACCCGAGCTGTATTGCCGACAGATTTTCTTAAAACTCGAAGCAATGGTGATGAAAGAATGATGTCCCCAATGGAACTAAGTCGCAATACAAGTGTTCTATTAGGTAATGATGGTGTCATGGGTCATTTACAAATGGATTTTACTTTTTATCTTTACAAGACAATATCGATAATGAAGTAACATTCTACTTAGAGTGATGAACATTATTACACAAGAAAATAACGTAACATTTCTCCAAATCCAAGAAATTGATTTTGGCAAACGGCAGAACTATATTGATTAAAATGAAGGATGATCAACATGAACAAGGCTAAAACTCTCGGCGAATTAAAGAATAGCGGATACACTGTCCTTTCCGTAAAAGATGAGATCAGAAACAATCTCATAAAGAAACTACGAAGCAAAGAAAAACTGTTCCCCGGAATCGTCGGTTACGAATCAACAGTGATTCCTGCAATCGTCAATGCAATATTGGCAAAGCACGATATCATCCTTCTCGGTCTGCGCGGACAGGCAAAGACCAGATTGATCCGCCAGATTCCCTCATTGCTGGATGAGTACATTCCTACAATAAAAGGAAGCGAGATCAACGACAATCCATTTTCACCTGTCAGCAAATTCGGCGCAGATCAAATTGCAAAGTTCGGTGATGAGACGGAGATCGAATGGATCCATCGTTCACAGCGGTTCAGTGAAAAATTAGCAACACCCGATGTGACCATCGCAGATCTTATCGGTGACATCGATCCGATCAAAGCGGCAACGCAACGATTACATTATTCACACGAAGGGGCGATCCATTTTGGATTGATACCGCGCAGCAATCGCGGAATTTTTGCGATCAACGAACTTCCCGATCTTCAGCCGCGCATTCAGGTTGGACTGTTCAACATTCTTGAAGAAAAAGATGTGCAGATACGCGGATTCAATATTCGAATTCCGTTGGATGTATTCCTTGTGTTCACGGCAAACCCGGAAGATTACACGAATCGAGGCAGTATCATCACTCCATTAAAGGATAGAATCGATTCTCAGATCCTTACCCATTATCCTCGTTCATTGGAAGATGCGATCGAGATCACCAATCAGGAAGCATGGGTGGATCGAGAAGGACTTCAACTGCATATGCCGTACTATTTCAAAGAGATCGTAGAGAATATTGCATTCGAAGCACGTAAAAGCGAATTTGTCGATCAAAAATCCGGAGTGAGTGCCCGATTGACAATAGCCGCGATGGAAAATCTTGTGAGCAATGCCGAACGAAGAGCAATCGTCCTGAACGAGAAAAACATTGTTCCAAGAATGTGCGATCTTCCACATGCACTTCCGGGAGTGACTGGAAAAGTTGAACTGGTGTTCGAAGGAGAACAAGAAGGGGCAAGCAAGGTCGGAAAAGCTTTGCTCGGAAAGGCGACGCGCGAAGTATTCAAAAAATATTTCCCCGATCCGCTGCAAAAACCAAAACGAACGCAGCAAGGACAGGAACCAAAAGATACGAGTGAATATTCCAAGATTGTGCAATGGTTTGAAGGCGGAAGTTCCATTGAAGTTGCTGATGATATGCCATTCGATGCATATTACGCAGAGCTCAACCGAGTTCCGAATCTGTACGCCGTCACTCAAAAATATTTTAAACTGGATCCCAATAGTCAGTTCGATCTTGCATCAGCGATGGAATTTGTTCTGGATGGATTGCATCAGAACTCAAAGATCGCAAAGGATGAAGTCGATCACATCACTCATTATAAAGATATGGTCGGAAGTATTTTTTCGAACAAGGGTAAGTTTGAGGACTACGATTAAGGGCAATTGTGAATTATGAATTAATAATTACCAACTTTCACTTGTCAATTTTCAACTACCAATGAAGTTTCTCTACAGCAAATGGAACGAAAATTCCGCAACAGATGAACAACGTCTTGAACAGCTGACGAAGTTGTTCAATTATCTTGTTTTGCAATCGAGTGGCAATGTTGAAGAAGCGTTGGAATGGCTTCGTCAGCTTGCCAAAGAGTACGGTATTTTTGACGAAGAGATGACCATTGAGGATCTCGTTGAAAAGTTAAAAGAAATGGGAATCATAGAGGAAGTGAAGAACAATTTCGAACTGACCACAAAAGGAGTTCAGAAGATCCGTCAAGATGCATTAAAAGAGATCTTCTCATCGCTCAAAAAGAATTCCATGGGAAATCACGAAACGCCGAACACCGGAAGCGGCGTTGAACGATTGAGCGAAACAAAAAAATGGATGTTCGGTGATATGCCGACGAACATCGATCTCACATCAACAATGACGAATGCACTAAAACGAGATGGAATTGATGATTTCAATCTGCGTGAAGATGATCTTGAAGTGTATGAAACAGAAAATCTTTCATCCTGTGCAACAGTGCTGATGATCGACATTTCGCATAGTATGATCCTGTATGGTGAAGACAGGATAACACCTGCAAAACAAGTTGCGCTCGCTCTTGCAGAATTGATCCAGACTAAATTCCCAAAAGATTTTCTTGCGTGTCTCACATTTGGTGATGATGCCAGTTTGATCAGTTTAG
>JANXZD010000547.1 GCA_025355705.1 Bacteroidota bacterium
CTAACAATCCCCCTGTTGCAAATAAATACCACGATAATAAATTGAGGCGGGGAAAAATAACATCTTTAGCGCCGATCAAAATCGGTAAAAAGAAATTACCAAACGCTGCAGGCAGACCTGGAATGACAAATAAAAAAATCATGATCATTCCATGCAGAGTAAATAATTGATTGTAGGTCTGCGCATCCATAATCGTCCTGCCAGGTGCAATCAACTCAAGACGAATCAAAAACCCGAAGAACACGGCGACAATAAAAAACACTGTCATTGTTACGAGATACAATATGCCGATCCGTTTGTGGTCAACGCTCAAGATCCAAGAAAGAATTCCTTTCTTATATTTGTTCGTCGATACATCCAAATAACTTGGTTCTAATTTCTCAATTGGCTCTGAAACATTCGCCATAATGTACTCTCACCTTACGATTGAACTTTCTTTGGTTTAGCCGTTAAATAGACAATGAACACTGCTGCAAACAATAAGATCATCCCCCCCGCTACGCGTGTTACATTGAACACGTAGGTTCGTCCTTCAGGATTGTAGCTATAACAATATGCCAGTAATTTTGTGATCGTGGGACCTGTTCTGCCTTCCGAAGCTTCGGTGATCGCCATTTTCACATCGAACGGAAGGAACTTTGTCCCATTCAAATAACGAGCGATCTTCCCTTCCGGAGAAATGACGATCAATACACCGGCATGGATGAAATCATTGCCAACCCGTTTAAAATTAAATCCTGCCGCTTGTGTCATTTCATAGATCGATGCGCTGTCGCCGGAGAGAAATTTCCAAGAATCATCCGGAATTGATTTCTTTAATAACGCAAAGTAATTATCCCGTTTAGCAGCAGCGAGTTCGAACTTTTCACGATCATCAAAACTTATCGTCACGATCTGATAATCTTTACCAATCTCCATCTCATGAAAATTAACGATGGATGTCAACTCAGTGAGTATTGGACTGCAGATTCCCGGACAGCGATAATAAACAAAGTTAAGAATCGTCGGCTTCTTGACGATCTCTTTTAACGAGACAAAATTTCCTTTTTCATCAAAGAACATTGTGTTGAGCGGAAGAACATTCCCGATCTTTTCATCAATGCCGATCTCGATCTTTTTCGTCGAATCATTGGCCTTCATTGTACCAGCAAGCAATACGACGACGATGATCAAAAACACAATATTTTTCATATTCACCGTACCTCTAAATCCCATAACCATAGTTTGCTTCACCATTAACTTTTTTTGCTAATTTTTGAGAAATACATATATAATGCACTCCATTCTTCTCGTGACAGTCGCGTTACTTCAGCTTTGAAACCTAACGTCACCGGATCGGTGGAAACGATACGGATGAACTCATCAACACCTTTGTCATTAAATAAATTCAATGATGCTGCGATCTTAGTGTTATTCACACATAGTCGATGTGCTAAAACACCGCCAAGATCTTCCTGATTTGAAGCAGTGATAGATTTGTTTATTCCGTACACATAGACAGAATCACCCTGCGATTCTTGTTCAATTTTCATCATTGCCAGTCTCACCGGGATTCGCGGCGGTAATTGTGATCCTTTTGAGAGATTATAGTTTTTTTCAAGATCCATCAATTCAGACAAACTGTCCAACGGAAAGTCATTCGCAAATGTTCTCACATAATGGATGAGTGCAAAACGATCTTCTGCGGGAAGATAGTTGAATGACTGCATTCCATTTTGGACGATACCCTCCTGAAGCGTTCTGTAAAGATTCGAAACCTTTCGTCCATTTTTCCACCCTTCAGCAGAATGGAAATTTCTCGGTTTTACCGTCAGTGTCGCCGAACTGGGACCATCACCCATTCCATTGTCACCATGACATGAGATACAATTTGCTTTGAACAGATTTGCTCCTTTGTCCACCAGTGCTTTCGATGTTCTGCCGACTTCAACAACATTCACCGGCGGGATCAACGCGCCTCGCTGCATCGATATATCAGAGACAAATTGCGTTGAATCTTTTATGATCACCGGCGCAATTCCATTTTTCGAAACATCATTCATATTCCAGATATAATACGTTCCGATACATCCGGCAACAATCAGGAAGTACATATACGTGAATCCAAACAACCGGATCGGATTTTTCAGCAATTCCAAAAAGTCAATTTCATCGTTCACTTGCATTCTAACACACCTTCATTTAGAGATGGAAATCAATACCACGTTGTAATTTCGGATCGCCGATCGGCACTAAATTATTCTTTTTTGCCTGCACCGCAAATGTTACAATGATCAAACCAATGCAGAGGATCGGAAAAGCAATTTCTTGATAACTAAATACTGGTGAAGCGTTATACGTCGGCATCACAAGCCAGTAGAGATCCAAAAAATGTCCGAAGATCAACAATGCTGCACCGATCTTTAATTTAGCCGGATTCATTTTTGACGGACGGGAGACCAATAAGAAGTATGGTACCCAGAAATGGAAAAGAATAATAGCAACGGAAATATATTCCCATCCATTTTGCCATCGCGCAATGAACCAATAGTTCTCTTCGGGAAGATTCGCATACCATATCAGCATGAACTGACTGAATGCAATATATGCCCAGAACGAGAGCAGCGCGAACATTAATGCACCAAAACTATAGTAGTGGTTTTCGTTAATTCCCTTAAAGAAGAATCCTTTCTCACTAAGTGTCACCACAAGATAGGTGATCATCGCAAGCGCGGTAAGGATCGTTCCGGTAAAATAATAGACGCCGAACATCGTGGAAAACCAGTGTGGCTCCAAACTCATCAACCAATCAAATGAAAAGAGAGAAACGCT
>JANXZD010000054.1 GCA_025355705.1 Bacteroidota bacterium
CTCATTCCCTCCTCCACCTTTTACCGAAAGTGAAGTGTTTGAAGAAGAGACCAAATTCAACGATGCAAGAGAACCGGTTTTCACATAGATCGATTTAATATCGGAGTTGACTGACACTTCATTCTTCTTCACAGTTGCCTGCACTTGCACAAGACCCGAACGAATACCGCTATTGAATTTCACTGAAGCTATACCACTGGCGTTCGTCGTTGCGACCGTTGATGAAAGATACTCACCGCCCCCAACCGTTTTTGTAAAGGCAAATGTTACAAGAACATTTGCAGAAGGATTGTTATTAACATCAAGCACTTTCACTTGAACCGTACTCGATACCGGTGAACCGGCTCCATTGACAACCACTGTATCCGTCGCAGAACTTACCATTGTGATACTTCCTACTTTTCCGCTGTCTGATGCCGCTGATGTAAGGAACCCCGAGAAAGTTTTTTTAATATTTCCATTCTCGCCGGTAACTTCTACGGTAATTCCAATTGGTATGTTGGCACTTAAATTCTTTGTGCGTTTGTCACTGATGCCGATATTGAATTTTGTAAAAGATTTATCATATGTATCAGGCAAACTATAGGTGAGATCTCCTGTTAGTTCTGTCCCTAATGTATCTAACCCAACACCCGTTACTCGGATCGCTGTTCCTTTCGATAATGGGTTACCATTAAAATCATCAACCGTAAATTGAATCTGTTTCGATCCAAGCGGCGGCACAATAAATGTTGAGTCATTGGAAGTAATTCTTGGTGCACCCGAGAACAATACACTTATTGTTTTAGAGAATATGGAAGCGGAAGATAAAGAAGACAAAAAGGATGGCTCAGCATATTTCACCCGCGGTGAAATAGTTGATTTTGATCCTTTTTTTGCTTTTTGTTGACCGCGTAATCCTTTAATGATAATTGCTTCATCAAAAGAAGAGCCATTCGTTACGGCACCAGATAAGGCTGCTCCGGGAGTTCCAACTTGGGCTGTGATAACAGCAAGACCATTTGCCGGTAACGGATTTCCGGTGATCAGATCCACAGAAATAAATCCGTCTTTCGAACTTGATGCGGTTGATTGAATAAGACCACCGGTCGTTGTAAAAGAAACAAGCGTTCCTTGCTGAGCCGGATTTCCAAAGGTATCTCCAACAATTGCAGTAATGATATTGCGCATTCCAAATTTCACCAGACCGGGAATATTCACTCTATCCGAACCGATGGAGAAATGGCTTGCCACGGGCAGACCACCGGCAATAACAACAGTAACGATCTCTGATTTTATGACATCAAACTTCGTGGTATCGAGTGCGTTCTTTACAGACAAGCTAGCCTGGATCTGCGCTTGTCCTGCTTTTTGACCGGACAATAGTTGAACGGATACTTGGCCTGTTGCGTTTGTTATCGCCGTAGTATGATTAAGTTCAACCAGTGTATCGGGTTTTGTAACTAATTTAAATGAAACAGAGACACTATTTTTACTATCAACCGGTATTCCCAGTGAATCTCGTACTTCAAAGACCAAATTCGTAACATCACTACCCGCACCTCTAATTGAAATGGTACTCAAGGAAGAACTGATGAATTTAATAATTCCTGCACGCGCAGATGGTCTTGATTCTATCGTACTATCAATCGCACCGGAAACACCCTTCATTCTCATTTCACCGATAGCAACACTTTTTTTGGTAGAACTGTAGACAACAGAAACGGTCGTATCAAAAAAACTATTATTAACGTGATGGAACCGGAGTGTTGTCGTTATTTCATTCTTTTCCTGAGATACGAATGAATAATTGAATGATCCGTCCGCTTTGGTGGTATCGGTATTTCTGAAGGGGTTAAAAAGAGTAAGCTGCACACTATCCTGAGGCGTCCCTTTAATATTCATCACGACCCCGGAGACAGTGACCGTAAAATTTACGTCAGGCGTGCTTGGATTTTGGCAGGAAAATATTCCGGCTGCCAAAATAAGTAATGCCGCAGAAAAAATCTTTTGTATTGTCTTCATAGCTCACCTTAACGGATATAATAATCTAAAAATTGTTTTCGTCTCAACGTATAAAATTGGAAAGACGAAAACAATGACTTGAGACACTCGCTGTTATCTTTTGTTTATTTCTTTGGTCGTAAACGTTCCATCTCGCTGGCATTATGCTGGCGACCTTGCTCAATAAGGTTGACCCCTCTTTTTTGAGCTGCAGCCGCAACACGCTCTTCAATGGTAGGCATGATATCAGCTTTAATAAGAATGATAAGTTCTGAAGTCAAATTCTCTTCTTTCTCAAACCCGAACACATATCGCAGTCCGAATACCCACCACGGTAAATCTTTGAGGAATGGAATTCCGCCTCTCGATGTTTGAACAGAGTTCGAATACAATCCGCCAATAATGGTTTCTTCGCCATCAAAGAGTACCGAAAATGTCGTTGCTGTCGATTTCTGGATGCTTCCATCGGAATTCACGGAACTGTTCTCAGCTTTAATATCTAAATTGATGAACTTGATTCCGTTCTCTTCATACACGATTGGTTTTACATCAATAATAATTCCGGAGGAAACGGGCATTTGGATCGTGTTGCCTGCAAAATCTCTTGTCGTAATAAAAATATCTTTACCGACTTGAATCTTCCCTTGCTTCCCGGATGAAACGACGACCGACGGACCGGAGAGAACATCACCAAGTTGATTATTGGAAAAGAATGACACGAGTGCAGAAAGATTTGTGAAAGAGATCGCAGGCACCACAGTACCAAAGAATCCCGGCGTAGTGGTCGTGGCGGTAGGAGCTTGAATTCCGCTTGAGAACTGACTTCCAAATTTAGTCGGTTTTGTTGCTGCGTTCGTATCCCCTGAATAAAAAAAGCTCCAGTTAATTCCTGCGTTGTACGATTTAACAACATCAACGTTAAAGAAGACCGAAGAGATTCGTATATCGCGCTGTCGCAACAGCACTCGTCCTGTTGAATCAACGATACCGGGCAGACGCGTTCCGCCGCTGATAACCTGTCCGGAACCGCTCACTACTTTTTGTGAATCAGCAGGTGAATAAACATAGAAAAATTCTTCCCGCTCGTCGTACCACAATCCATTGGTACGCAGCACATTTTCGAATGCTTGATACCAGTACATATTCTCAACATCAACACCGATCGGTTTTTTATTGTTGCTCACATCAACAATAATTTTATTCATATACTTCTTGCTAAAATCACTGAACAGCAGTATCGCTTTATCGAACTGCAGAGTTTTTGACATCGATACCAACTCTTCGGGAGAGACATATTCATTCAGCATCAATCGTTTCTCGCGATTATTTTGCGCAGATGCAAATGACCCTACTAAAAGGACAAACGGTAAAAGAACTATCAATCGTTTCATTGCACAGTATCCTTATTTTTTTCGGTTCCAAAATCGATTTTTTTCCTTTTCACCATCACAATACCGCCGTCATTCAACGTGAACTCAACGACACCTTCTTTCGGGATGACGTTGGAGACCTTACCAAGATAGACCTCATCACCAACTTGCAAGGTAATGATCCTTCCATCTTCTGCCATAATCAATGCCTTACCATTCGCAGTTGCTTTCACTGAAATTCTATCGACATTGACCAGTTTACGAACGTTCGCCGGTGTTTGCGCCAGGATCGTTGGATAGAATGGATTTGATGTGATCGGCTGCGGAGTAGAATCCGGCCTCATCACCGGCATACCTAATGTACTCTCCGTTGAAAAATATGCATCAACTTCCATATCATACCGTAATGAGATCGACGGATTTTCCAATGAATCATTTGCAACTTCGGCGCTTTGAATCGAAATCTTTGAGATCTTGTATAACTTTCTTCCGTTTTCAAGAAGCCACATGAACCGAAAGATATTTGGAAATTCAGACTCTCCGGAAATTTTGTACGTGTTGTATCCGTACACACCTTTGTTCGACGTGCCGCTCAAACTTAAGTTCATCTTCAACTGCTGCGCACCGCTTTCATCAATGATCTCGCTCAGATAACCGTACGTTTGTGAAGAAACATCCGATGCTGAAATTTCTTTGATACGGTTATTCCACCGATGCAGCGTTTCTCTCAGTTTCAATTGATTCTGATTGATCGAATTCAATTGCTCGGCATTATCCTGTAGTTGTGATTCGATCTTCTTCGTCTCTTTGATGTTTTGATCGATTTTTTTCGGTTGATAGAAAAAAGTGACATACGATCCGATCACCGAAACGATGAATACAATAACAGCAAGCGCAATACTATTTCTAATTTTAAATGACACGTCTTACCTATTTATTGGCATCAAAACTATTAATTAGAACAACAAATCGATATACATCTTTCTCTCTGATCTTTTCCATATCCACAGTTTGCAGCGACGCATTGTCGAACATATTGGCGATCCGTGGTATCCGCTGCCGATACAATGTATATCCCATCAATTCGATCGATGAGTCTCCTTTTGCGGCGATCGTTTTGATCCAGACAGAATTCAACCCGTCAACACTATTGGTCAAATGGTTGAACACTTTACTCCACCGATTGTAATTTGGGATAACCTGATCGTATACTTTTAATGCTGCCTCGAATTGTCCATTCTGTCCTGTTAAGCTATCAAGGATCGATTGCAAACGTTGGTTCTCAGCAAGTTGTTCTTGTCTTTTGGTCAGATCAGAACGAGAATGCTGCACTTCCTGGTTCAATGTTGCATATCGAGAGGTAAAGAACAACGTGGTCATAAAGATCAACACCAGAAGTACATACCCATGCCATGCAAGTTTGAAGATCTTTTGTCCTTCACGAAAACTGATCGGCAGAAGATCGACATGATAATATGATGAACTCTTCGGTTCCAGCGCTCTCATTGCAGAGGAAATGGGGATTGCATATTCCGAAATGATCGCTTCCGGATCGTCTGCAAATTCCGATGTATCGAGTGTTGGAGCGGAAACGTACTCAATCGGAGATTCAGCGAACTGAGGAGCGAGGAATTGTTTCAGGTCAATTTTATTCGCTTCACCGGCTAAGAATATTCTATCAACCCGCGTAATTCCGGCGCTATCTTGTTCCAAAAGAATACGGGAATAAATGGTGTTCTCGATGTTCGGTGTCAGTCTTCCTTCGCTGATGACCGGTGCAAAGTGGAAGAAGAACTGACCTTTCATAAAAATGAGCCGGCTAAATTCACTGCCGACATAGACGATAATTGATATTTCTGATTCTCCAAGTTCGTAGTTTGCGCGAACCAAATTCATCAACGAAATATCAGACGTTTCAATGAACTGAACCCGCGGAACCCTCTTATCAAGAAAATCTTGAACGCTTGAAATGACTTCCAATAGTCCAAGTCCGCCTTCACGGATCACTGATAATATCTGTCCTTCTGCCGCCGGAATAAATGAAATGGAATCGATTGTCGGTTTCACTGACCGCGTAGCGGAAAGTTCGTCAACAAGTTTGCGTTTCAACTTCATACCGGAAAGACCAAAATTGTCTTCAAACTGCTGATAGTACACGCTCGGTTCAGAAATAGAATAGACAAATTCGTATGCAGCTGTCGGATATTCCGAAAGCAATCCGATCATCACTTCGCCGTTCGAAGCCCCGCCGGTACCTTCCGCAAATTCATCCTTGACTCCGCCGGTTTCATCCAGCAAGTCAAAATTTTCCGATCCTCCGCCTGTTTCTCCGCCGGAACGCTCTTCCAATCGCTTGACAAGATTCACGGTGGAAACATCATGCAAATATATTCGTTTATTCTTCAACGAAAGATGGACGAACTTAACATCAAGTCCATCCACGAACATACTGAGAACTGTTTTACCTTCACCTTTTTTATACGGCATGATTTTTTTACGTATTGATGATTTGCTGCATTCGTTTCTTATTGTTAGCGTAATTCATTGCATTCTCTAACGAGATCTTTTTTTGCTGATATAATTTTTTCAGATCCTGTTCCATTGTCTGCATTCCTACTTCATTGGATTCCTGAATCATCTGATAGATCTCTCCGATATTCCCATTTTTAATTGCTGCACGGACCGAAGGATTCATGATCAAAATTTCACGAGCAGCAACGCGTTTTCCATCTAACGATGGAATGAGTTTTTGTGACAGCACTAATTTACAGACATCGGCAAATCTCATTCTCACTCGATCTTGTTCCACGTGAGGAACTTCTCCAATGATACGATCGATACTTTCAACGGCAGAAGCAGTATGGAGTGTTGAGAATACTTTATGTCCACTGTCCGTAATTTCAAGACCGACCATGATGGTCTCAGGGTCGCGCATCTCGCCGATCATAATGATATCGGGATCTTGCCGTAACGCCTGAATTGCACCATCCTTGAATGATAAGACATCTCTTCCTACTTCTCGATGACGAACGATACATCGGTCCGATCTGTGCACATATTCAATCGGAGAGGCAACAACGACAATATGTCCATCCACCGTGTGATTGTTTAAATCGATCATCGCATCAAGCGTGGTGCTTTTACCCGAACCGGTGATCCCGGTGATAAGGATCATTCCTTCTTTTGTATGCGCTAAACTTACAATTTTTGTAACATTTGGATGGAGCTCAAGAGTTTTATATGGTCGAACTGTTGCATTGATCGCACGCATGTTCAATGCAAGCTGGTCAAGATCCATATACGCATCGGCACGAAAACGATGCATCTTCTCGCCATCCATGATCATATATGAAAAATCAAGATTCTTCATTTCATAGAGGTATTGCCTCTGACGTGAAGAGATCAGTGATTGGATAAGAATATTTGTTTCATCTACGGTAAGCGGATCCATTGTCGGATCCGGCTTCTTCGCACCAAAAATTCTATACCATATCTTTTCGTGTCCACCAAATCCTCCAAAATCAATATCAGAGGCGTTGATAAGTGCCATTCGTAACAGTAAACTTTCGACAAAACTTTTTAACATTTGTCGATTTTCAAGCGGAAGTTTCTCAACAAAATCGCCGATAAAAATCTGTCGCTCTAAACCCTGTGTCGATTGAGGAATCTGTGAAAGAACTTGATTGAGAACAATGCGAGCATTCTCGAGAATTTCAGAAGAAATCACCAATGACGCTGTTGGAGCAGCCTGCATAAAAATACGTTATTGTGAATTGAGAATGTAAATTGTCCGACGTAAAGGGTTTAGAAAAATTTCTAAAGTGTTACATTAAATGTTTGAGTGAATATATTGAAAGGTATAGTAAATGTCAAGTATGTTGTCAAACTACTCATTATGTCATTTCTCTTTGTTAGATCGAAAAGAACAAAATTCATTTCATTAAAAAAGCCTTACTCAAACCAAGAAAGAATCTCAAATACACCTGTTTTTGGAAATAATGGCGGAACTATCCTTCGTAAGAGTCGAGGATCATGATGATAGCTTTTGAAAAAACCTGTTCCCGGACTTCCTGCAGTTCCAACTGCCTGTCTTGTTTTCTGACAAATACCTCCAAAAAGTCTGATTTGACCATTTTTTGCTCGCGTTGCATAATCTGCAGCACCAAAACCATTTTTCAATGAAAAAATAACAGCATGAATATTAATGCCTCTTTGTACACCGCTCAACGGAAGGTTATAGGCATTATCTGCAATTGTTACACTATCAAGTGCAACTAATCCAAGCATATCATCCGATGTGCTTGGGCCAACTGTAGTTGTATCATTATAGACGATGCTGCTGTCAATGATAATAGTACCACCTTTCTTAACTCCACTAATTGCAACACTATCACACGCAATGGTATATTTGCCATTAACTTTCCCTTGTACCCTTACAATAAATCCTTCAAAATACATAACACCATTAGGAGCAAATGTTGATAACGTAGTATCTTTCAATGAATCTGACCTTATCACATTTGTACTGGACAAACCAATTTGAAGATGACCATTTGAACGAAAGTTCAAAAACACAGTATCATAACTTCGATCTGCCACTGACGGACCCGGAGAACTTTTCCACCATGGAGTACCGGTCAACCAATTCGGACTGTTCCTTCTCCCCGCTGAGTCGTAATGCCCATTATCTTTGGCAGCATTTTTTATTTGCTGAAATGCTGCGGCAAAAGAAGGCATAACAATATTAGTGGGATAATAATGACCCTTTTTAAATACCGGACGAGAACCAGTCGCCGGACTAAGACCAGATTTCGAAGTCGCTTTGTCCATAAAAACCGGTTGATCAATAGCATCAGACGAACTTACATAGATATACGTATTTGAATGAAATGGACCAAAAACAGTATCGCCTGTTTGCCACGTAATGCTGGATGGATCATTGGAAGAAAAATAACCAAATTTTGAAAAACTACTTGGGCTAAGAAC
>JANXZD010000067.1 GCA_025355705.1 Bacteroidota bacterium
CTGTAATGGCATTGTCTGAGCGATTTTTTTTACCGTATAAATCTTCGTGATTGAAATTTACTCCCTGGTCTGCTAGCCCAATTGAAATTGAAGAACTACCCGAGGTACTATTCCAGGCGCTGGGTGCTTGTACGGCTGTAAGGTTCCATTGACTTGGTGAAACAAATATCGGATCATTTGGAGAAAAATTATACACCAGCGTAATTGCTTGATGAACATATTCAACTTCCGGCAACCCTTTAAGTTGATTGATCACGGATGTTACAGAAACTGGATTTTCAAATCGTAAGTGATAAACTTGTGATAGATCTTTAATTGTTAGGGGTTTTCCAGTGCGCTTGTTGATTCGTGTCAAATTATTTGGATCTGCATTTTTAATGCTTTTAACTAATCTAATCTTGCCCGCTTTTTTCTCAATCTCTTTCAAAACATTAAGTGTATTTTCAAACTTACTATCAATTCTCTGCGAAAATGTCTTCGCATCATCATCTGACATTACAACTTTCTCTTTAAATTTAACGACGATAGCATCCGAAAGCAATTCATTGCCATCAATATAGAAATTTGCTTCTGAAGCAATATTGCTTGGGTTAACTACTTTTTTCGGTTGGGCAATAGCACTTACTATTACAGTAAGATATATTGCAAAAACAATTAATGCCTTTTTCATAATCTTAATCCTTTCTAGTTTGATACAAATTAAATGTTAATTAACTTGCGGATAGCAGACATGTAAGCATCTTTCGCCGCAAGGTAGAATCTAAGGGTCGCTTAATATGTTTGTGATGTGCCCGTTGCAACGCCGTAAACGTTGTAACGGGTTTTATATTTTGTTGATTTTATTTGTATCCTCCTTTCCATAAATATTTTAATCACTTGGTGCAAAATCGTGGTTTTACATAAATGCCAATGATCAAAAATAATTTTGTCTGAGTTTAATAACCCCAACAATGACTACCGATGCAATACTCAGATTTGAGTATTTTTAAAGAAGTTGTGTTTTAGGTCTTTTGTGAAGATTTAAGGCAGGAATTACTCGATTAAGCGTTCTTTGTATGCTTTTACCACTAAACCGTGTCTGGTGTGGACATCCAGTTTGGCAAAGATATTTCTTCGGTGAGTATTAACGGTATTAAAACTTATAAATAGTTTTTGGGATATTTCTTCTGTGCTGAGCCCTTCTGCAAAAAGTTTAACAATTCCCTTTTCTCTTTCAGAAAGATTATAGGTGGATTCTTCATTTTTACTACCAATGTATGCATCCATAAACTTCTTGGTGATACTGGAATCAAATGGCATTCCTCCCTGAACGGCACTTTCGATGGAACGAATAATGTCGGCTGTGGTTGAAGTTTTTAACAAATACCCATTTGCTCCCCGCTTCATTGCTAATTTGATTTCAGAGTCGGAGTCGTGCGATGTTAACATAATGATATATGACCCCGGAGAATTTTTCTTTAATGGAATGATCCCATCAATTCCCGACACTCCTGGCATTTTGATATCAAGCAATATAACTGTGGGTGGTTCAACGTCATTTTGCAACTCTTTGATCGCAGAACGGCACGAAAGCATATACTGTGAACAAAGAACGGTGCTGCTCCTGTTCAATGCTTCCGAAAGGATGATGCAAAAACTTTCTGTGTCATCAATAATCCAGACATTGATTTTGTTGTGCACTTGTTTGTGTGTTTTATTCATTGTCTGTTCGAGGATTGAGAAGCAAGGGGAAGATATATTTTAAACGTAGTGCCTTTATTAGTACTGTCAACTTCAATAAATCCCTCGTGTTGCTTTATAATATTTTGAACAATTGAAAGTCCTAATCCAGTCCCCATATCGGGTGCCTTGGTTGTAAAAAAGGGATCGAATATTTTATCAATATCTGATTCTTTTATCCCTGCTCCATTATCAGAAACAGAAAACACACCATAGAATAAAGATGGATTCGATGTAAATTCTTGAACAATAAAATCACTCTTCTCCAAATTATGCGCAGAGAGTGTTATTGTTCCACCTTGCGGCATTGCATCGCGTGCGTTGACCATTAAATTCAGGAAAACTTGTTGCAATTGATTATAATCTCCGATTACTATAAAATTATTTTGCAGATATCTTTTTTCAATTCGAAAGATATCGGGTAAATTAACGGAAAACGAATTTATTAATCCTTCCAAAAGAGTATTCATTTCGATAATATCGTTTTCCCCTTTTATTCCCTTCCCAATTGTCAATATTTTTTTAAGCAACTCAACGCCATTATTAGCTCTTTCCGCTACTGCATTAAGAACCTTTATATTCTTATGCTGTTTTATCTCCTCCCGCAACAGTTCAACGGATATAGAAATAGGGACCAAAATATTTTGCAGATCGTGTGCAATGCTACTCGTCAATAGCGCTAGTGTTTCCATCTTTTGAGATCGCAAATACATTTCCTCAATTTTTTTCTTTTCGGAGATATCTGTATTAATGATCAAAATAATATCTCTGCCCGTTGCCTTGCTTGATATTTTCTTCCAATGACTTTCCGTAAGAATTACTGTTCGGTCAGCCTTGTTTTGTCGAAGATTTCCATACCATTCTTTGTATTCTGAAACGTCGGTCCACACTTGATCATATTCCTCTGCATTACCATTGTCGAACAATATAGTCTTCAGCGATTTACCAAGAACGGATTCCCTAAGTATTCCATAGATAATTTCAGCCGAAGAATTCCACAATACAATGTTGCCCTGTTCATCTAACACGATTATAGCATCTTGCGTCTCGTTTAATAATGCTGCTTGTTCTTCATTTTCTTCTTCAAATAATTTTCTTTTTGAAATATCAATAAGAACTCCATACGCATAATCTTCACCGGCAACGCCTTCAACAGATAACAATCCCCAAAATATTCCATTCTGTAAGCATGTACACTTTATTTCATAATCGGTGACTTTTCCATTTTGGATAATATCATTTCTTATATTATCTATATCGTTGGCAGGAAATGAGTATGATAACAATTTATAATCGCTTAATGATTTCCATTGTAACATATTTTGGAACGTACTGTTTGCATCTACAACTTCAAAGGAATGAATATTAAATTTAAACATCCCTGCAAGCGAATGTTCAAACAATGATTTGAGCCTTTGTTCGCTCTTCGCTAACTCAAGTAGTTTACTTTGCTGTAAATCGCTAAGAGCTTTGCTGCTTTTTAGTGCAAGCAAAATATAACCGATGGCTATTGAAACGGTTAATGTGCTACCAATCAATATGATAAGATCAAGCTTGTTCATTGTGTCGACACGAAAAAAGAAAATGAAAAGAGGATGTTGGCAATGATAAAAAATGACCAGTTAATCTTCCATATTGCAAAAAAATAATCGATTCCAAGTTTCATTATTTCATTTCCTAAACTTAACACTAATACTGATCCGGTGCAGTAGATCAAAACACCGGCGGCAATCCAAAATATAGAATATTTGTAAATTGGATAGACTGTGTTTACCTTCTCTGTAACAATCGAATGAATTACTGACATTGCCCCAAAAATGAGAACTACTCTGGTCAATAATAGCAAAAGGGTGTTAAATTGAGGTTCGTTATTTTGGTGGATGTAAGAAAAAATAAACACCGCTAAATCAAGTGCAATAAATATTAAAAATATAATTTTTTTTAAATTAGATCTTACAAATAATCGGAATAAGAGTAATAAAAATGTCGCTTCAAAAGCCGTATAAAAATCTGTTAGCACATGCGTCGGGATCTTCATTCTTCCCAAAGTATATTCGATTCCAATTTGAATGACTGTAATCAATAAAAAGAATATAAAATATCGCAACATCGCATCAACTTTCTTCCATCGAAAGATTCCTATGATCAATGGAAAAAGGCTGCTTGCCATTGCGATATACGCTAAAATTGGTATTTTCATTTATTATTTATTTAACGTGCCTTGATTTCCACAAACTGGTGGACAAGGTAAAATACTTTCTGCTATCACCCCGTTTTCAATATCATTGCCTAAGCTATTTACTCCAACAACGACCAGGGTGGGGGCACCATTATCCTCTTTTGCATAATAAAATCGCACTGCGACGCAATCCGGTTGACCTAATATAGCATCTATTACGTTACGATTAAACAAGCCACCTTTAATGTTTGGTGCTGTTGGATTATTCTTGAAGTTATTAACATATTTTTCAGCGGTTGCAAGAGAAACAACATGATTATGCCCTGCCCCTGTTTGAGTCTTTACAACCGTTGCTGTGATAATCGTTATTAGGGACACAGCAATAATTGCCAAAATAGTTCTTTTTATTACATTCATAACATACCCCTTGAATTTATTTTAGAAAAATGTGAATTACAGGATATACTAAAGGTGATAAACTCATATAGCAATACTCAGATTTGAGTATTTTTAAGATATAAGAAAACGCTCAGTAATGAGCTGAGCGTTTATTAACTGCTTCTATTTCACCAGCATCATTTTCTTTTGCGAAGAGAATTTTCCGGCGGTAAAACTATAGAAATAAACGCCGCTTGGAAGGTTTACGGCATTCCATGTGATCGTATAGTTCCCAATACCTTTATTTTCTTTCACAAGTTGGGATACCTCTTGACCCGCAGAGTTAAATACTATTACGGTAACAAATGATGGAACAGCAATACTGTATTTAATTTCAGTAGTAGGATTAAAAGGGTTGGGGTAATTTTGTTCAATAGAAAATTCAGTCGGCAGTTCTTGAAATGTATGTTGTCTCTTTTGTGCCCAATGCGATATACCCTCTACGTTAACAATTGAACTATATGCTGAGTATAAATTTGCTGACGATTTTGCACGAACACGATATTCTGCGGTGTGTGTTGCCCAACGTGGATTTGTTATGTCAAATTCAGTGTCGGTAAAAGAAGTATTTGTTGTTGTAGCAATAACTACCCACCCGCCATTATCATAAACGTGTCTCTCAACTTCGTAGTTTGATATATCGGATTCAGGATTTGCCGCCCAAGATAAAGTCACATTTCCAGTGCTATAATTATTTTGAAAAGAAGTTGGTGCGGTTGGCTGCGAGTTAAAATTTGCTACAAAAGTAGTAGCGGAAGATACAGATGTGCTAAATTGTAGATTTGAAAAGGTAGATCCTTCACTATATGTCCACTGTTTCCATGTTCGCAAAAGGTTGTTGATGGTCTGATTATCAATTGCTTCAAGTGTATGAGTTGCATTTTTGCCCCATGATCGTGTAACTCCTTCCGCAGGAATATCGGATTCGAGGTAAGCATCAATTTTCATAGATCCCCCAGCACCAAAACTATTTTGGGCTGTAATGCTGTAGGATGTTTCAAGTGTAAAACTCGTTGTTCTTGTTGTAGTTAAAACGTGTTGACCAAGATAATTATCTTCCCACATTTCAACAAATACTGTATGATTTCCGATACCTGATACAGTAGAATAAAATTGTGGATATAAGTTTGGATTATTAAAAATCGTGTTTCCATCAAGCTTCACTACAAATTTGTATATATTTAAATAAGGATACCCAGAACCTGATCCACCAACATTGAACCAAACATTAGCAGAAGTAGCGCCAACGGCCGCATATACTGTTGAGCCAGAGGCTGGTGTTACGACGCTAATTGTACCGGCAGAAACTACGCCGGAAAATAATACCTCAATAACGAATAAAGTTAAAAAGGATTTCATAATCTTTGTTCCTTGTCTAGTTGTTTGTGAATTTGTAAATTAGTGTACAAAGAAAAGACATCGTAGAATCTATGATTCTTCTATGAAAAAGGTTTCCAGCCTTATAACTATTCTTTGTGTTTCATCCGTGGTTAGATGTATCAGCATCTAACCACGGCTATTTTCTGTGGAAATGCCCCTCTTTCTATTTACCATGAAACATATAAGTTTTATTTCCATCCGATGCCGATAAAAATATTTCATTGTTCGTTCCCCAGACACCATGAAAATCAATATTCTTATTCGAAGGAATGACTAATTCAGCCCAATCAATTCCATTAAAATGATAAACAAAACCTAAAATTGATAAAGCGAATATATTTGTTTTTGAAGTTCCCCATAACTTAACTATCGGATATTGTGGATAAAATAACTGCGACCACGAATCCCCCCGTAATTGATAAATTGCATCACCCCCCGAATAAATATTGCCATCATCATCTTTTCCAAGGGTATTAATGCCCCATTTTGGTACATCGGTATTTGTAAACGAATCTATCGCCTGCCAGTGAGAATTGTATTTTTTATAAAATTTATATTCAAATGATCCATTATTATTGTTATGAATTTGCGATATCGTAATTGGATTTCCATTACTTGAGATTAAAATGGCACTGTTATTCATTGTGTATGCTATTGAATCTTTATTGTAAAACGGAATAGAATCCAATTTCCATTCGATCCCGTTGAAATTATAAATATAGTCTGGATTACCAGAGCACCATATATTTAAACTTGAAGACGCGTTTATTTTGGTTAATTCACCTTTAGATCGTTTAATATTGATTTCATTCCAAACTTTTCCGTCAAAGTGAATTATAAACGATGAATCCAAAAAGTAGGGGGGGGTTGTGGAGAATGTTTGATAGATTCTGCTCCCAGCAGCATAAATATTTGTTGAATCAAATCCGTAAATTGATTTTAGATCAAATGGTCCAGGAATGTTACCTCCGTATGGTGGTATTAATTTAACGGTTGCCCATTTTTTACCGTCGTAATGCCACATTGTTGCAATTCCTCCATGTGCATCGTGCCCAACAGCGTAAACATTTGATGGAGATGAGCCCCAAATTGACCCTAATAAAACCTGCCCTCCTAAAACATAAAAAAGTGTGTCAACCGTCCAGGTATAATCCCGTTTGCTTGGCTTAATATCTTCTTTTGTTTGTTCGGTTGGTTTTTCGATACAACTTAGATTGAGAAAAATAATTATTAGTAAATATATGCTTACAAATTTTTGACCCATCATTCTAACCTCAACACTCTATATTTTTATATGGTTAATAACCCCAACAATCACAAAGGATGCAATACTCAGATTTGAGTATATTTGAGTCGACGATGAAAAGTGAAACGAAAAGGATATTATTGAAATAGAACGGAAAAATGCAGAAATATAAATCGGACAAATGCGGCCGGAGAAACCAGCGCGGATAATAAAAAAGGCAGACTGTTCTGTCCGCCTTTGTTTTATTTTCACCAATTGGCACAGTTATTTCAACAATAACATTTTCTTCGTTGAAAAAAATCTTCCTGCAACGATCTTATAGAAATACACGCCGCTTGCAAGTTTTGAAGCATCAAATGTTGCGGAATAATAACCAACATTCTGATTTTTATTCACAACGCTTGCTACTTCTCTTCCGATGTAATCGAACACTGTTATCCGCACATTCGATGCTTCAGGAATTGAGTAATCAATTGTCGTTGTGGGATTGAATGGATTGGGATAGTTTTGATTCATAAAATATTCTTTGGGAATATCAGCCTTTGCAGTTTGACCAGTTTTCCAAAAAACAATATATCCATTTGTTGATACCACGTCGCTGTAAATTGAATAAAGACTTTGGGTATCTTTCGTTCTAATTTTATAAGAAAGGGAATATTGACCATTCTCGTTATAGGTCGTTTGAAAATCTGGATCGGTAAATGAATTGGTTGTTCTTGTTGCAACAAGTGTCCAATCCTGATTGTCGAATTGGCTTCGATAATATTTTCTCCAAACCTCCCAATATTGCCTATCTGGTTCGTTATTATTATCCCAAGTAAAAGTAATCTGAGTATTTGTTGTAAAAGCCAAATTTAATGGCTTAGCCGGAGAAGCATCTTGAGGACTCGATTGATACATTTTTGCAGTAAACGTAGTCGAATTTTCTGAAAGTATTTCCATTCCTACATTCGTACTTGTTTTTGTATTTGGAACAAAGACATTACCTGTTACATACGGATCACGATTATCCGACCAAGGAGATAAAACTTTAATACCTGCTGCACCCGGGAATAGATCCCCCGCATCAGTTTCTGTAGGAATATTTTCTGGGAATGTATTATTGTAAAGACCGCTAGCATAAATCAAACCATTGTCTTCATAGTTTTGATTTGGGAAATTATAGGTTACTCTCCAAACCATTACTCCTTTTGGGAACACTACATTAGTAGAGTTTTGTGAATGAGCAATTGGCATAAAGGCTGAATTATTATAATCTGCAGTTGATGTTGTTCCAATTGTCATATTCTGGTCGAACCTCCTATTTTCCATCAAGAAATATTCACCGCTGACATTTCCATTAATTCGGAATATTTGTGGTGCAGTAAGAGAATATTCCAAATCATATTGTTGTTGCCCGCTAATTGTAGTCGGAGTTAACCAGCCTTTAAGCATTCTAGCAATTGGATTTAATGGAGCAGGTGCTGCCCAATTGCCATTTCTGTTGCCAGATTGCATTGCATCCGCTCTGCTTCCGCTTGAATGTTTTATCCCAAGGGTATGGGCAAATTCGTGGCAATGAGTTCCTATGCGTGCGAATTTGGCTCCGCTGTGTTCCTGATCCATGGGTGAATTTTCAAGTTCACTCATAATATAGGTTGTTCCTCCAATATAATTTGCATACGGATTTAACCCTCCACCATTGTATCTGTTTCCAGCATATATTATCACGAGTTTAGTGGTTGTGTTCAAAGTTCCAACATTTATTCCTGCGGAAGATGCTGCTGTCAAAGCATCTGAAATAAGAGTTTGAGAATAATATGAGGTTGAATGGTAATATGATTTTGTATCCGATAAAGTCAACCATTCTGGATAGCCCAAATCAGGATCAAGGTTATTTAATAGTGTTGCATTGATAATAACATTACCACTCGACATTTTTCGGAAATAGTCATTCATGCTTCCGTAAACATAATCGCCATCTGGGGTGTATCGAACAGGTGAAACATAAATTCCATCGGAGCCAAACATTTCTTCATAATTTGATTTAGAATATTTTGGAATATCATTACGACCTTGCACTTTACACTGTACATCTGAGAACTGCACTAACAATATTTTAAGATTTACTGTTGCGTTTATATATTGCGTAGTGGTTGAATTACCTGTTACTAGACAATCTGGTTCTTCAGCAGATCCTACCATTAAGGTTAAAAGATAAGCTGCAACAAATACTACTATCTTCTTTTTCATAGATTCTCCTACGGTTATGTGATTGGGTTATTTTACCATCAACATTTTCATTTGCTTAAAACCTGTTTCACTTTGAATTCGGAAAATATAAACCCCGCTCGATTGTTCGTTACCTTGCTCATTTTTCCCATTCCAAATCATTTTATGAAAACCTGATGGCTTTCTATTGTTTAGCAATGAAATAACTTTTCTACCAAGCATATCATAAACCGAAACGTTTATACTTTGTTCTGTTTTTATATAAAATGAAATCGTTGTGGTTGCATTAAACGGATTGGGATAGTTAGGAAAGATTTCGAAATCTACCGGGTTGATATTATAATATTTTTCTTTAACCGAAGTAATGGTTCCATATTTTACACCATTTATTATAGCGCCTCTCAAAAACCATTCGTCTCCACCCTCTCTTAAAAAATATCCCATTCCAATTCCGTCAACGATATCTTTTTCTTCGTAGTATGTTATTTTTGAAAAAAACGTATAATATATCCAAGTGTTTCTGCTCTGTCCAAAATAATTTATAAAACGTTCATCTTTGACAATTTGAAATAATGTATCTTCATTTGTAACCGGTACAATCAAAAAAATATCTCCTTTGTGTTTGCTATAATCATAAATTAAACTGTCTTTTCCGGCCGTAAATTGAAACACTTGGTTTTGTTCTTGTCTCAAAAAAAAGATTTTTGTAAATTTTTTATCTGAACTAATTAAAAAATATTTTTGGGCGCTTGACATTATAGTGTCACCAATAACCTTTTCGGTCCAACCATAAATCCAAGTATATTGTCCGTTTAAATAATCGTATGTCCAATACTGCCAAACATTACCAACTTGTAACGGATACACTCCCGCCAAAGAATCGGTAACTTGTTTTGTTTGTGTTTGCAAAAATTGAACAAACAAAAGTGTAAACGATGAAACGAAATAAATAATTTTTTTATTCATTGAAGTTCCTTTCAACAAGGAAAGATGTAAAATATTTTCGGGGCGACATGATTGTTATTAATTTGCTGAATGAGTCGTCTCATAGTTTTAATTGCTTTTTTGTATCTTCAATATGTTCAACGCCAGATAATAGTATTTGTTCGCTATTATGGCAATACTCAGATTTGAGTATATTTGAGTCGACGATGAAAAGTGAAACAAACAGGATATTGTTGAAATAGAACGGAAAAACGCAGAAATATAAATCGGACAAATGAGGCCGGAAGAAAATTTTGTGCGGTATAGAGACAAACAGAACGGAAACAAAAATCCCCGAAGTCATAGTGCAGACCTCGGGGATTTTATAATTGTAACTTTGAGAAGGTTTAAAACCTTCGCAAGGTTTTTAATTATTGCTTTTCTATAAAATCATACATCTGCACTTTAATCTCGAACCGTTGTCCTTCGGTATAGTGCTTCTCATATTTTCCCGGAAGCGGCTGAACAACCTTCACCTTCGCCCAACAACCCTGCGCATCTTCAATGGTCGCATCGTACAGCGAAACGTTGTTAAGAATGCAGGTATATGTTTTTCCAATTTCGGGAGCGTCTTTTAATGTATGGGAATGCATTACTTTTCTTTATTAAATTTATCGTCATTCTATGGATGCCCGATACGAACACTCGGGCATGACATAGCATTATTATTCAAGCCCTACGCAACTGCCGGTTTTGATTTCGTTTTGCTGTACAGAATATATGCCACAGCAAGAATAATCAATCCAAACAATGTATAGATCAGCCAGTTGGACGGTTTAACTTTTGAATACCAGAGTTGAACTTTGGTATCAATATCGGCAACCTGCGCATCGGTGATCATATTGTTCTCTTTCCAGACCGGAACCCATACCGGTTTCAAGCTCTGAGACCAGATCTTTTCGAACGCTTGGTATGTTGCATACGGATCGTCGTTTTTAGCACCGGTGCCGTTGATCTGTTCGTCAATGAATCGTGCAATCGCCGGATGAATTTCTGAACCGGTGGTGATCGGCGCAACAGAAAGTTTTGCGGTAGAGAACATCGCATTCAGTGATTTCCAAAATGCTTCGTCTGCTTTTACACGCCATTGTGTAATCATTGTATCAATCGCCGGTATCTCTCGCGATTTTTCTTTGTTGGAAAGATAAGCGTCACCCAAAAGTTTCTTTATGCCGTTCCATTTGGTTTCAAATTTTCGATTTTCACCGTATAGACTTGCAATGTCGTTACCGGTAAGCTGTGTTGAAGAAAGGAATTCTACGTTATCGGCAACCGCACGTTTAACATTCGAAAGCACATTGCTTCGTTCAAGCTTTGTCTGCTGACTCTTTTGTACGTCGCCCGTTGGTTGAATATTTTTATCGTATTGCATAAACAGACTGTCGACCAATGCAAAGATCGCTTTATCACGTTTTGCAAGATTTGTGCGAAGCGTTGCAACAACTTTAAGCAGTGAATCGCGTTCTGCTTTTGCTTCTTTTAATTGTGCTAGCAGCGATGCATTCTGTCCGTTCAGCGTGTTCACCTGTTCGGTTAATGTCGTTACTTGCTGTTCCAGCACAGCAATGCGTGCGGCGCTTTCGCCGATCGCTTTGATCTTCTGTTCGGAATAAGCGAATGATGCTTTTAATTTTTCAATGCTTGCGTCAAAATCATCCGGATATAATGCTTTGTTTAAAAATTCTTGATATGATTTGTATTCAGATTCAAACTTCTTCACTTTTTCACCCGCTTGTGCGATCTCGTCTGTTGTAGCAGCAGTGGTGATTGTCTTAAGCAATGCTTTATACTCTTTTTCAAAATCCCGCTTTACTTCGGAATTTGAACGTTCTTGTGCTGCCGAGAATGTGAACAAGAAAATACTCAACAGTAGAATAATGTTTTGTTTCATTTCGTCCTCCTTTAGGATTCTGATGATACTTTATGCGGAACGTTTTCGCGTTCCAAGATATATTCCCGCCAAAATTGCTATTGCTAACGCACCGATCAGAAAATACGAAAGCGTACTGCTCTCGATCGGCGTCATTGCCGCAGACCAGGTTTTGGTTTTTGCATCGATCTCCGTCATTTGTTCTTCGGTGAATAATCCCTGACGGATCATAACCGGGATCCATGATGGTTTTAGTTTGCTTCCCCATGTATTGTAGGCAAACGATTCAAAGATAATCTTTTTATCAATGTCCGTCCGCTTTGCAGTGTTTGCCGTTTCATCATCAATAAATTTGAGAATATTGCGGTACATTTCTTCGCCATTGTTGAATGGTGTAATAGGAAGTTTCTCCGCAGCAAATATTTCGTTTACACCTTTCCAAAGAATTCCGTCGGTAAGCGTATGCCAGTTCGTGATCAATCCGCTGATTTCCGAAACTTCTTTTGCTTGAAGCGATGACGGAACGTACGCTTTGGATAATTTCTGTCCGACCCCTTTCCACGATGACTCAAATCTCCGCTGTTCATTTAACAACTGCGGGATCTGCTGAGTAGAAAATGATGCCGACGACAGGAACATGATATTATCGGTAACCGAACGCTTAAGGCTGGCAACCACATTCTTCTTTTCCAACAATGAAAGTTTCTTCATGTCGCTTCCGGAAAGCTGATCGGTATCATATTTAATGAACAGACTATCAACAAGCGCAAAAACCGCTTCATCGCGTTTCTGTATCTCATCCTGAAGCACGGCGATCGACTTCTTCAATGCCGCCAATTCGCCTTGTGCTTTTGCCAGCTGCGCACGAAGCAATGCATTCTCTTCTTTCAACGATTGCACTTGCGATGTAAGAGAACCAATTTCACGCTCCAGTTGAGAAGCACGGATCTTGCTATCCGCCAGTTCTTTGGATTTTTTCAACCGCGCAATCAATCCATCATATCCATCCGGAAATACTGCTTTGTTCAGAAATTCCTGATGCGGCTTGAATTCCGTTTCAAAATCGGTGACTTCTTTTAAAAGCTGTTGTAATGACGCTTCGGTTTCCGCGCTGTTTAGATTTTTTGTAAGAAGAACAAAACGTTTTTCAAAATCACGTTTTATATCGGAAGACGAGCGCTCTTGCGCATTCAGTCCGACAGAGAACAGAACTGCGGCAACGAAAAGAATGATGCTCCTCTTCATTTCTTACCTCCCAACAATGTTGCCCCACTTTTTGTTAATTGAAATTTTTCTTTCCCATTCCACAGTTCAATATAGGATTCTTTCTGATCGAACTTCGGATCATCCATCGCTTTTTCTGCGGAAATAACGATCGTGTTGCTCACCGCAAGCGCACCGTCGCTTTGCGCGAGAACGTATACATTCTTGAATTTTTTTCCGGTCAAATAATAGAATCCTGCTTTGTCGCGGATAAGACGAACTTCATTGGTGTTCTTTGCGGCCATGGAATCAGCGGCAAATTCTTTTGCGAGAAGCGGTGTCACAGTAAATGCAACACTGTATTGTTTTGCGGTAACCATGCCTTTAGAATTGATTTCAAGTATTTCGTCTGCCTGCCACGCAAAATCTGCGGGCTGCAGTTGCAACGACGAACATCCAATCATCGCCAACGATGTGAACATACTGATGAGAATAAGAATCTTTTTCATAGTGCTTCTCCTTTGTTAAATGAGTAAATAAATTGCTTTCAAATTGACGACCCTGTGCTAAAAATACGGGGAGTTCTCGTTGTAATTTTAAAAAAGCAAACCACTGAAATTCCTGAACATTACAAAAATAGCGGATAACTTGTTACAAAGAAATCATCCAAAGGGATGAAAGAGTAGCTAATCCTTGTTGAGAATTATTTCTTCCCTTTTTTCTTTGTCTTAGCTTTCACTTTCTGCAGCTTTAAAGTCGGCTTCTGCTTTACGGTTACCAATCTCTTTGCCTTTTTTTTCTGCGGAACCTGTTGTTCTTCCTTTGTTGGTGCATTTTTTTTCTGAGGCTTGCTAATTAATTTTTCTTTGCCCTTTTTTTCATTCTTCTGTTTCTTCAGAGCTTTTTTTTTATCATCAAACAGATCGTTCTGCTCATTGTTGTTATCGTCTTCTACGGGGGCTGTCGCCGTAGTGCGTGCTTTATCGGCAGCCTCGAGTTGCTTTTCTTCTTCATCCTCCGATGTAACAATCGCAATTGCCGTAACAGCATCGTCGGAATTCAATCGGATCAATCGTACGCCGGATGTATTTCTTCCGGAAACTCGGATCGCTTCAGCACGTTGACGAATTACCATTCCGCTGGACGTTACGACAACAATATCATCAACATCCTGCACCTGTTTAATGGCGATCATCTTTCCCGTTTTTTCATTTGCGCGAAGCGTGGCAATACCTTTGCCGCCACGGTGACTTACGCGATACTGCGAAAGATCTGAACGTTTTCCGTACCCATTTTCTGTTACAACAAGAATGGTTGTCGTTGTCCGTTTTAAGGAAACGGCACCGATCACTTTATCCCCCTTCTCAAGTCTAATCGCACGAACACCTGATGCAGCGCGTCCCATAGACCGGACTTCACTTTCGGGGAATCGGATCGCAATTCCTTCGTGGGTTCCAATCACCAGTTCATCCGAACCGTCGGTGAGCTTTACGTCACGCAAGAGATCTTTTTTATCAAGCGAGATTGCGCCGATACCATTCTTTCGCGGGTTGCTGAATTCCATCAGCGATGTTTTTTTCATTTGTCCTTCTTCTGTTACCATAAAGACAAATTGGTTCTCGCTGAATTCTTTGACGGATAAGAATGCCGTAATGTTCTCTTCTGCTTCTTTGGCAATAAGATTTGTGATCGCCTTGCCTTTTGATGTTCGTCCTCCTTCAGGAACTTCGAACACTTTTAACCAATAACATTTCCCTTTGTCGGTAAAGAAGAGAATGTAATTATGCGTGCTTGCAATAAACATATGCTCTACAAAATCATCTTCACGCGATGCCGCACCGGTTACACCTTTTCCGCCGCGAGATTGTCGCCGATATCCACTAACGGGGAATCTCTTGATATAGCCGCCATGCGAAATTGTAATAACAACCTCTTCCTCGGCGATCATATCTTCAATCTTGAATTCTGTCTGGGTCATCACTATTTCTGTTCGTCGTTCGTCGCCGTATTTTTCTTTGATCAACAGCAGTTCTTCTTTAATGATCTGCATCTGAAGTTGTTTGCTGCTGAGAATTGCTTTTAAACGATTGATAAGTTTTATGAGTTCTTTGTATTCGTCTTCGATCTTCTTGCGCTCTAAACCGGTTAACCGCTGCAAGCGCATATCCAAAATTGCCTGCGCTTGGATCTCTGACAATTTGAATTTCTTCATCAGCCCTTGTTTTGCGGTCTCGGTATCTTTTGACGCTTTGATCAGTTTAATGATCGCGTCAATATTATCGAGCGCAATAATATATCCTTCCAAGATATGTGCGCGTTTTTCTGCGGCTTCAAGATCGAATTTTGTACGCCGAACAATCACTTCGTTGCGATGTTCGATAAAATGTTTAAGCGCATCTTTCAATTGCAATACTTGCGGACGACCATCCACCAACGCCAACATAATAATCCCGAACGTTGTTTGCATCTGTGTCATTCGGTAGAGATTGTTCAACACTACGCTGGCGTTTGCGTCTCGTTTTAGGTCGATCACGATTCTCATTCCGTCGCGATCGGATTCATCGTTCACTCCGGAGACATCGTCCAATTTTTTATCGCGAACTAGATCGGCGATCTTTTCAATCAGTGTTGCTTTGTTTACTTGATATGGAATCTCGGAAACGATAATGCTTTGCCGATCATTTTTTGCGGTTTCAATGGTCGCCTTCGCACGCAGTGTAATTTTTCCACGACCCGTTGTATATGCTTCACGCACACCATCATAACCATAGATAATTCCTCCCGTTGGAAAATCCGGAGCTTTGATGTGCTTCATCAATTTTTCATTGCTGATGTCGCGGTCGGCGATCATTGCAACAACCCCGTCGATCACTTCGCGGAGATTGTGCGGAGGAATATTCGTCGTCATACCAACAGCGATACCGCTTGCACCGTTCACCAGAAGATTGGGAACGCTTGCAGGAAGAACTGAGGGTTCTTTCAGTGTATCGTCAAAGTTGGAAGTAAAATTGACGGTGTTCTTTTCGATGTCTTTCAACAACTCTTCTGCAACGCGGGTGAGACGAACTTCTGTATAACGCATCGCCGCAGGAGAATCACCATCCACAGAACCGAAATTTCCTTGTCCGTCAACAAGCGGATAGCGTAACGAAAAATCCTGGGCCATGCGCACGATCGTATCATATACCGACGAATCACCGTGTGGATGATATTTACCAAGCACTTCACCGACAATACGAGCGCTTTTTTTATAAGCTCGGTTCGGTGCAAGCCCAAGTTCATTCATGCCAAATAGCACGCGACGGTGAACCGGCTTTAATCCGTCGCGAACATCGGGAAGTGCCCGTGCGACGATAACCGACATTGAATAATCGATGTACGATCCCTTCATTTCTTCTTCAATATCAACAGGAACAATTCTTTCGTTTGTGGTTGCCATAGATTCAGCTGTTCTTTCTAAATATTACACTCTGTTTGTATTAAAGATTATTTTACTTCTTTTGTTTCCACACAAATTTTCCGGTGTGGTCAACATATCCATTTTCTGTTGTTGTTTCTACAAATGCTAATCCGTTTTGAAACGGTGCAGCTTCTAAAAATTGTGGTTGAACAATCATTGTGTCGGTTACATCTATATATCCCCACAAATTATTCTGCTGAACTGCAGAGATTCCCTCGGAGAAGCTTAAAGCGTTTTGAAACAAAATGGTGAATGCTTCATTCCCTTGTTTATCGATGAATTTCCACTCTCCATTTTTTTTTACAAGGGCGAGATTATCGGAAAAATTTCTTACTTCTTCAAACTTAAAGGGAAGAACAGTCTCACCATGAGCGTTGATGAATGCCCAAAGAGAATCTTTTCGAACTCCCGCTAGTCCGCAAGAAAAATTCTTTGCGGCATCGTATGCAATGGGAATAACTATTGTACCTGTTGTATCAATAAATCCTTTTTTGTTTCCAACTCGTACCGGCGCACGATATTCTGAAAAATCACCGGCAGCATCGAATTGATAAGGAATGGCTAGCACGCCGAAACGATTGATATATCCGAATTTATCCGGTGTCAGTTGTGGAAAGAAAAATGGACGGACAATCACCATCGCTCTGCCGTTGTAAAAATTTCCAACTTCGGAATACAAGGGAGATATTTTTTCTGTGCCTGTTGAATCAATAAATCCCCATTTCCCGCTTGTAAAAAAAACTGCTTTTCGAACCTTCGCAAATCCTTCGGAAAAAATACCGGCGTCTTCATAAGGGGTGGCAATCGCAATTTCTCCTTTAGTATTGATAAAGTTGACATCTTTATCAAACCAATATTGTTGAGTTTGTTTTGAAAATCCGCAGACAAAAGCGGACCGCGTACTCAGCACCGGTTGAATAACAACGGCTCCTTCTGTATTGATAAATCCAAACATCCCTCCCTCTTCAATCAGGAAAAGTTTTTCTTGGGAAAAAATTTGAATCGACAACAATAGCACGGTTACAACTATTTTTTTTGCAGATTTAAACATCCAGATTCCTAACATACTTTGCATTCTTTTCGATAAATTGCCTGCGTGGTTCAACATCGTCTCCCATTAAAATTGAAAACGTGCGGTCGGCATCGGCAGCGTTTTCAATTCCCACCTGAAGGATAGTACGCGTTTCCGGATTCATTGTCGTTGACCACAATTGTTCCGGATTCATTTCTCCAAGACCTTTGAATCGCGAGATCACTATTCCGCCTTTTAATACTCCGCCTTCTTCGGGTGCTATTTCTTCCTCTTTTTGTATTTTTTCCGCTTTTTCACCCTTCATTTTTTTCAAAATTTCGTCCCGCTCTTCATCATCAAAAGCATATAGTTCCGTTTTACCTTTTTTTAATTTATACAGCGGTGGCTGTGCAATATAAACATGACCGAGTTCAATCAATGGTTTCATGTATCGGAAAAACAATGTTAATAACAGCGTGCGAATGTGTGAACCGTCCACGTCGGCATCGCACATGAGGATGATTTTGTTGTATCGTAATTTTTCAGGATTAAAATCTTCACCCACACCGGCACCAATCGCCGTGAAGATATTTCTGATTTCTTCGTTCTCCAGCATTTTATGCAGACGCGCTTTTTCAACGTTCAATATCTTACCTTTCATCGGAAGAATTGCTTGAAAGCGTCTGTCACGTCCTTGTTTTGCACTTCCGCCGGCAGAGTCACCTTCAACAAGATACATTTCACAATGTTCCGGATCATTGTTTGAACAATCGGCAAGTTTTCCTGGAAGTCCGGCGCCGTCCATTGCATTTTTGCGCCGGGCAATGTCTCGCGCCTTACGGGATGCTTCGCGTGCTTCCGCCGCGCGAAGGCTTTTATCAATGATTCGTTTTGCATCGGGGGAATTGCTGTCAAGCCAGTCCGAAAGCGCGGGACCGATTATCGATTCAACAATTGATTTAATTTCACTGTTTCCGAGCTTCGTTTTTGTCTGTCCTTCAAATTGCGGCTCGGGAACTTTTACGCTGATAACCGCGGTCAGCCCTTCTTTAAAATCTTCACCGGTTAATTGTATCTTGTCGTCTTTAACAAGATTATTCTTTGATGCAAACGTGTTCAGAGAGCGTGTTACCGCGGTTCTAAATCCAACAAGATGTGTTCCCCCTTCGTGCGTGTTAATGTTGTTTACATACGAAAACATATTCTCCGAATATTGATCGTTGTATTGGAAGGCCGCTTCTACCTCTACCGTTCTGTCGTTCTCGTCTTTCCCTTCGCCTTTTGCATAGAACACTTTTTTCATAATTGAAGGGCGCGTTGAATCCGTATATTTCACAAATTCTTTTAAACCGCCTTCGTAATGGAATTTCTCCGTCTGCTCTTGCTTGTTGCGAAGATCGGTGATCTCAAGTGTAACTTCTGGATTCAAAAATGCAAGCTCTCGTAATCGTTCGGCAAGTGTATCAAATTTATACGTGCGATTTTTAAAGATCGAACCATCCGGCATAAAGGTTACCATTGTTCCGGTTTTATCCGACTTACTCATATTGCCGATTATTTTCACCGGCGCAACAGGGTCTCCCTGTTTGTATTTTTGATACCAAACCTTTCCGCCGAGTTTCACGGTCACCTCAAGCCACTCGCTCAGCGCGTTCACCACGGACAAGCCGACGCCATGCAAACCACCGGACACTTTGTACGTGTTTTTATCGAATTTTCCACCAGCGTGAAGAACTGTTAACACAACCTCCAAGGCTGAGCGTTTTTCTTCTTTGTGAATGCCGGTTGGAATACCGCGGCCGTCGTCGGTGACACTGACGCTTCCGTCTTTATTTATTTTAACGTCAATATTTCTGCAATATCCAGCAAGAGCTTCATCGATGGAGTTATCAACAATTTCATACACAAGATGGTGAAGTCCACGCGTGCTAACATCGCCGATATACATCGCTGGTCTGCGGCGAACGGCTTCAAGCCCTTTTAATACGGTAATATCTTCGGCTGTATATTCTCCGGTTTGTTTCTTTGTTTTGGTATCGGCCACTGTTTTTCCTTTTTTATTGCATCCCCCATACATTCTGAATGCTACGAGGTTGTGTGATTATCTAAATTTTATATCGGTAATACTATGTGAGTTGGTTACCGTATAGATTTTTTCTAAAATTTCTTTTTTGCGGAATGTTAATTCTGTTCTCCATGGCGCATTATTCACGCTCACGATCAATAAACCGTTTACCAACCGTTCCGGCTGTGCTACCTTTGCCACCTGCTGACCAACCGCTTCGTTCCACACGTCAAATATTTTATACTGTTCAATCTGGTTTTCAATACCAAGAGATTGTACAAGCAGTGTTAGTGCATCGCCAAGAGATTGTATGTTATCTTTTTTCTTCATGCTGCAAGTAATTCGTTGACTGTTTCGCCGTTTTTAATAAAGAATTTTCTTCGTTGTTTGCCGTTCCAATCGGTTCCGTCGAATATTTTTTCGCTTGTTGTTGTTATGAAAATCTGTCCAAGCGATTGTACTAATGACAATATTTTTCTGCTGCGGTTCTCATCGAGTTCACTGAAAACGTCGTCTAGTAAAAATATCGGTGTTTCATTGCATCGTTCTTTTAGAAAGAAAAATTCTGCAACCTTAAGAGCTATGAGAAATGTTTTATGCTGTCCTTGTGAGGCGAATTGTTTTAATGATAATCCGTTAAGAGAAAAAATTATCTCGTCTCGATGCGGACCGACAAGTGTTGTTTGAAATCGCAGCTCGTCATTTTTCTTTTTTGCCAATTTTGTTTCAATCGCCGTTGCTACTTCTTCAATCGTGGAATCCTGGCGAATGAAAACCGAAGGTAAATATTCGATTTTGGGAGTTTCTCGTTCCGCAACAATATCAAGGTATGTTTGCGCTATATATGGTTCAAACTCGGTCAAAAATTGATTTCGTTTATAGATAATCCTCGCCCCATAGCGAACAAGCATTTCATTCCACGGAGAAATTTCGTTGCTGCAATCTTTTCCTTTTGCCATAGAAAGGATTGTGTTTCGCTGCCGAACGATACGCCTGTATTCTATCGAATCTTCAACGTACGACTTGCTGCTTTGTGAAATAACAAGGTTGATGAATTTTCTTCGGTCTGCCGGTGAACCAAAGGTGATAGAATTATTTTCAGGCGAAAGAATCACTACTGGAAACATTCCTATTACCGTGGAAAATTTTTCCACGTCTGCACCGTTAATTGTAAATTTTTTTTCTTTTTTAACATCGTCATACGTTATGCGCACCTGAAAATTTTTTCCTTCATCAGACTCAAGCGTACTTTTTATTTCAAAGAATTTTTTCTGTTGTTGCATAACCGTTGCATCGGTGCTTGCATAAAAACTTTTTGTTAAACATAGAAACGACAATGCTTCCAGAGCATTGGTTTTTCCCTGACCATTCTCTCCAAGTAGCACATTGATCTGTGAGGCAAATTCAAATGCTGTTTCGTTATGATTGCGAAAACTGCGGAGGTGGGCATTGGAAATTTTCATGAAAACATGATGAATTAATTATTCAATCGAACCGGCATTATCAGCATTAACACATCTTCCCCATCTTTTTTGTTAACAGGGGAGACAATTGCTGCGCGGTTTGGCGAACTTAATTTAAATTCCACTTCTTCTGCATCAATATGGGAAAGAACATCGATGATATATGCGGAGTTAAAACCAATCTCCAATTCTTCATCATTATAATCACAGGAAATTTTTTCTCGGGCTTCACTACCAAAATCTTGATCTTCGGCGGTAATTCGTAGTTCGTCTTTTGCGACAGAAAGCCGTATTTGATGAGTGGTTGAATTGGAATATAATGACACACGACGAACTGATTGTAGCATTTCATTTTTGCTAATGATTAGTTTCTTTTCATTGTCTAACGGAATAACGGTTTCATAATTGGGATATTTCTCCTCAATTAATCGTGTTATTAACGACGTTCCATCAAATTTGAACATAACATGTGTTGCACTGATAGAAACTTTTGTTTCTGTTCCCGTTGAAACCTTTTCTAATTGACCCAATGCTTTTGCCGGGATAATAATATCTTTTGTCAATTTTGTATTTCCCAAATTCTTGTTGTTGATTCGAACAAGTCTATGTCCGTCGGTAGCTACTGCTCGAACTTCACTTTTAGAAAATTGAAATAAAACACCCATCATAGCAGGACGTAATTCATCACCACTGACAGCAAACATAGTTGTTCCGATAAGTCGCTGCAATACTGGAACATCAAATATCACTTCGGCTTCCCCTTTAAACTCGGGAATTGCTGGAAACTCTTCACTTG
>JANXZD010000112.1 GCA_025355705.1 Bacteroidota bacterium
CAAAATTTTCATTAGTAATTTTAATTCGTTGATACGATCCATACGCATTGCCTAGAAATTTATTGTTTCTAAATCCATCGGTAACTTGTAAACGACGTTCCATGCGCGTTCGTGAAGTAAGGAGAGACGGCAAGAAATTAAAGCCGAATGAATTATCATTTGGCCGTTCGATGGTGATGAACGGTAAAAGCTGTTCGAACAATACGGGCGTCATCAGCGAAACAGACCGAATCTGATCAACCGCGATAACCTCAACTGTATCAGTAAATAATATTATTGCTTCTGCAAGTAAAGGAGAAATAAATGGTAGTTGTATCAAGTCACCATAATTTGGTTTTATTATATTCACAGGATGTTCACGAAAATATTCAAGTTCGTCACCGAAACTTTGCATATCCTGCTCATCAGATGCATTATTGATAATAGACTCGATTATCTCCTGTCCGGAAGTATGAAGTGTGTCTTGTGATTGTACAATTTGAAGTGCAGCAACAACAAACACGAATATTAAATTTGTTTTGACCATCGAAAATAATTTATATGATTTTTGCATTAGTATGATATCGTTAATTCGAGAAGGTTATTCCAATAGAATGGGTAAGGCCAAGTTCCAAATGTGTGGCAATTCCATAATCTATTTGAAATGAAAAAATTTTGAAACCGATTCCCCCGTACAATCGAGATTGGTCGCTCTGTGTTCCGGCGCGGAGTGTAACAATTTCATTGAGAGAGAATTCAATCCCTGCACGATATCCGGTGGAATATCGAACGTCGTGGACAAGGTCAAAGGCTACCGTTGCTTTTTCCAACAGTGTATATGTGAAGCCTGAAATGAATATTTGTGGTATGTCGTCATCTGCACCGAATGAAGAACGGTTGATATTATTGATTGAAACACCAATATTTATATTTTCCGTTGCGGAAATAATCCCGCCCAAATCAACAACTGCTCTGGTTGCAGAACCATATGACAGTATGGAAAGATGATTGACATGAACATTCATCCCTGCACTAAATGATTCGGTAAACAATGTTGCAGCGGTTAGTGATAATACTGTTTCACGGTATAATGAAAAACCAAATGAAGTGAATCCAGCTCCTATGTTCACCCCTTTATAATTTTGTATTGTCGTCAAACCAAAAGATGAAAGCTGAGGCAGCTGAAACGGAGATGGAGAATAGAATAGTGATGTCGCAAAAGAGGAATTCTGAGCAATCGTAGCAGGATTTAACCAAATATTGCCTGTATTATATAAAGCGGAACCACTCATTGCTCTTCCAAACAAAGCCGTTGGCTGCGCTGTTCGTTCAAAACTCGCCGACGAAAACTGAACAATGAGAAAGACTTGAATGAGCGCAATGAAAACTTTATATTGTTGCATACTAGTCTCTGAAAGGATTTAGAATGCTGCGATATATATTTTTTTTATTTTTTGCTGCTTCAGTGCTCAGTTACGCTCAAATTGATTGTGATGTAACGGTAAATCTTGATCAGATCTCATCTGCAAAAGATCGACTCCAGACCTTAGAGCGCGATTTGGAAAGCTACATAAATTCTCAAAAATGGTCAACTGAAGATCTGGGTGGTGAAAAAATAAAATGTACGATCAATATTTTCATTACTGGCACCTCTGATCCTAATTCATATACTGCACAGGCATTTATCGGCAGTTCTCGCCCCATTTACATTGGCAAAAATCCATCTGCCAAAAATACTCCGATGGTTCGAGTGTTCGATGATAAGTGGGAGTTCACGTATGTCAGCGGTCAACCATTATATCGCAACGACACACAATATGATCCTCTGACAGACTTTCTTGATTTTTATATGTATTTGATACTTGGATTTGATTATGATTCATTTCAAAAAACAAGCGGAACACCGTATTTCAGAAAAGCGTTTACGATCTGTAATCAAGCACCATCAAGTGCAAAAGGATGGGAACGCGCATCTGGATCAACGTATGCAAAATACAATTTATTGGAAGAGATATTGAATCCAAATAATCAACTCTTCCGTGAAGGATGGTATTCGTATCATTATCGCGGTTTGGATCTGCTGGCAACAAAACCGGAGAAGGGATTTGAGAACATTCAAGTAATGCTGAACAATATCAAAAAGATAAAAGAGACCTCAAACCCCAGAGCGATTCTTTTTAAATCATTTTTTGATACAAAGTACGGTGAACTTGCGGATGTGTTTAAAGGATATAACGATAAAGGGGTATTTCAATTGCTGATACAACTTGATCAGGCGCATCAAACGGCATACGAAGAAGCAGCGAAAGGAAAATAATTCTTTCGCTATTCACTTCCCCATTCAACAACTTCCAATTGCACATTGGCGGTTCCTGTTTTCATCATATCCAACGCTTCCGCTGCACCGAGCGATACATCCATAATTCTTTCCAATTTGAATGGACCCCTGTCATTCACTCTCACAATGCACGATTTTGCATTGTCAAGATTAGTCACACGAACTTTTGTATTGAATGGAAATGAGCGGTG
>JANXZD010000226.1 GCA_025355705.1 Bacteroidota bacterium
GCTCGTGCTGTTGCTCGAATTGGCACATCCTCCGCTGGTGAACGCCATCGTTGCCGCATCTGATCCAAAAGCACCGTTGGTAATAGAAGTTGATAGGGAAAATACCAAGAAGGATATCGAGAACCTGGACATTCAGATACCTGTTCTCTCAGCAAGAATATTCCGGGAATATAAGAACCTCTCTGACCTTGATATCTCTAAATTTGGGAACAAAAAATTCCCGGTTAAGGAATTTAGTGAAGAAGAGCAGCGTGAGATCATCTTCCGGGATATATCTACCGAAGAGATAACCCATAAAACCATACTTGACAGTATGCATACACCGAATTATCAGCTTGAAGCGTAAGAAAATCACCGTATCGCAATGCTGAATGCTGGTTCCGCATTTTGATGATTTTTCGTGTATCGTTCAGCATTTGTTTTTCATAGACAGAAAGTGAATCGTTGAATCGCATCATTCTTCGATTGTCTGGATCGTCAGCACCAGTCATACCAAATTCAGAACCATAATACACAACTGGTAGTCCGGGAATGGTGAACATATATGCGAAATATAATTTTGCCTTATCATAACTTTTTGGGTCATGGACAGTTGGGGGATTATTCCAAGCCATCTCACGAGTGTCAACACCTTGCATTTTTATCGCGCCATCTGCATATGCCATAAAGCGAACCTTATCATGGCTGTCCATGATATTTCCCATCAAATTATTGTATCCAAACGACCTGAACGATTTTTTCATGTGGAAGTCAATGGATGAAAAAGATTTTTCCGGTTCGATAAATACAGGAATAGCGAAGTATGAAAGATTGAAATTAAATTGTGCGCTTAACTGACCGTTATTCACATACGAAGCAATAAGGTCATAATCGCCGAATGTTTCGCCGATCTGATATACTTTCTTGTTCTGCGGCAACTCAATTTTTTCCTTTATTTTTCTTGTCAATGCACGCCAGAATTCGTTCGGTACGTGCTTTACCGCATCGTGACGAAAACCGTCTGCACCTGTCTCTATCATCCACCATATAGTATTATCAGACACCGCGTCCAATGCTTCGTGAGATTTGGTAAAGTCGAAGGATGGCATATACGGCTCGAACCACGTGGTCAGTCTGTATTCATCCCATAATCGTAAATTTTTTTTTCCGTCTGGCAAATTTAGCGTGCCGAACCAATCGGGATGTTCCTTGAACCAAGGATGATCGATATGAACGTGATGTGCTACTATATCCAACAACACCTTAATATTGTGTTGATGTGCTTTTGCAATCAATGATTTCAACTCAGCCATCGTACCGAATTTTTCTTCGACATTTTTATCGCTGATCGGCCAATATCCATGGTACCCGCTGTAATAACGGTTTGGTGCAGGATATTCACGGAACGCAACATTCGGATTATCATATACCGGTGAAATCCAAAGTATATTGATCCCGAGTGAATCGAAATATCCATCATCAATTTTGTTGGCGATCCCCCGTAAATCCCCTCCTTGATAATTCGCTTGTGTAAAGATAGAATCATGGACAACAGGTTTGTCATTTAGAGTATCTCCATCATTAAAACGATCGATCATGATCGAATAGATACTCCCATCATCCCATAAAATGTTCTTCAAGTTTTTGCCTGCCGGTTCACCATTGAATAGTTGAACCTGCTGAAGATTTGTATTCTTTCCGTTTTGTGTCACAAGAACACGAAATACTTTTTGTCCGTACAACTCTTGTTTAGCAAACCGTACTTCAATGAAATTACTTGAGAGTTGAATGGCAGACTCGGCGATCTTCGTGTTACCCAAAAGTGCGATAATGTTATTTTTTGTAATCGGTTTTTTCTGAACATTGTTCTCATAGAAGAATGAGAATATTACCTCATTGTTCTTCTCTGTCTTTCCGCCAATGTGTAAAAACAATTTTGTGGTCTCTGGATCTGCAATGTGTAATACAGAATTAAAATCATCAAATCCGGTCGGGGTTTTTTCAGGATTTGTCGGATCAAGAATCTCTTTGCCATCAACAACAAATTTATAGATATAACTCCCCGGGTCAAGCGGAATGCCAAGTTCATAGACCCCTTTTCCGTTAGTATCCTTCAATCGATGACTTTTTTTGTTCCAATTATTAAAACTGCCGGAAACAGTTACTTCATTTACTTTTACATCTGTTTTGAAAATGAATTTGTGAAGTTGTTGTAAAGTTGATCCGCTATTCATTATTACCGGCAGATAGTTCTTCTCACCATACTGCTTGAATTCAAGAAGTGATACACCAAAATTATTGTTGTTTGGTTTAAGAATTAATTTATTTGTTTTACTTTCATATGAAGCCCATACATTTTCATTTTCATAAAATTGAACATCATACTTTGGTGCGTAGAATAAATCACTTACCAATATTGTATTTTGTCTTCCCGGAGTAAGTTGTAACGGCTGGATAATATCTGATATTCCTTGCGCCGCTGTGGTTTCTGTAAATGCACTGAAACTGACAACAATGATAAAAAAATATTTGGATATGCTTTTCATAATAACAATTTAAAGATTAAATTTATGTTTGATCTGGTATACAGATTAATGAGAAGCAACTGGCGCACCCGTATTCACATTTTTTGAAGCGCGATTTTCTTTCACTAATGTCCATAATACTGCAGAAAGTGCAAGCGATACACCGCTGATAATGAAGATAATATTCTTATCATCAGAATTTTTGATAATAGTTCCAATCGCTAAACTGACCAGCAGTTGTGGTATTACCACAGAAAGATTGAATATCCCCATGAAAAATCCGGTTCGACTTTGATCGATTTTCTCAGTCATAATTGCGAACGGTAAACTGACTACCGCAGCCCATCCAATTCCGGCAACTGCCATAAACAGATACATTGCCATTGGTGTGCTGCCCAGTGTCACAATTCCGAAATATCCGAACGACATGATCGCAACACATGAGAGATGGGTTTTAACACGACCGATTTTTTCAACGATCGGTTCAAGAACAAACGCCGGAAGAATAAAACCAACGGTATTCAGAATGGCAAACGAAATTGCAATGATTTGCCCGGACTGAGCATTGATAATTGATTGGTCTGTGACTCCGCCAAAGAATTTTTGCTGAATGTAGGCAATGATATAGACAAACATCGTTTGGATACCGATCCATGAGAAGCCATGGGC
>JANXZD010000232.1 GCA_025355705.1 Bacteroidota bacterium
AAAGGTTCTCGCAAAAACACGCCTTTTGCTGCTCAAGTTTCTGCTGAAGCTGCTGCGAAAGAAGCGTACGATCTTGGGCTTCGTAAAGTTGAAGTGTTCGTTAAAGGTCCAGGTTCAGGGCGTGAAGCAGCGATTCGTTCATTGCAAACGGCGGGATTGGAAGTTAGTATCATTCGTGATATGACTCCGATTCCACATAATGGTTGCCGTCCGCCGAAACGTCGAAGAGTGTAATTTTAATTAATAGGAAGTTAAAACAGAATGGCACGTAATACCGGTTCAATTGTTAAGCAATCCCGTAAATTGGGAATTGCGCTCAGCTCAAAAGCAAACAAATTCATGGAACGCCGACCGTATGGTCCGGGCCAGCATGGAAAAGGAAAACGCACAAAGGTTTCCGAATATGGTTTGCAATTAAAAGAGAAACAGAAGATGAAATTCATCTATGGTGTTCTTGAACGTCAATTTTGGAACTACTTTGTAAAAGCAACTCATATGAAGGGTAAGACGGGTGATAATCTCATAAAATTGCTCGAACTCCGTCTTGACAATGTAATCTATCGTATGGGTTTTGCTCCGACACGGCGCAGTGCGCGTCAATTGGTCACTCACGGACATTTTCGCATTAACAATGAGAAAGTAAATATTCCTTCCTTCCAATTGAAAACCGGTGATGTTATCGCGGTTCGTGAAAAAAGTCGTCAGCTTGATATCATTCACAATGCTATGAAACGTGTGAAAGATGCATCTGTCTATACATGGGTAAGTTTAGACAAGGCTGCAATGGCCGGAACATTTCTTCGTATTCCAGAGCGTGAAGAGATTCCGATGCTTGCAAATGAACAGCTCGTTGTTGAGTTGTATTCAAAATAATCTAATTGAATTTTTTCCTTACTTGGTGAGAACCGAACTATGAGTAATACACAATTTCAAATGCCGGAAAATGTCCTTCTGGAAGAAAATTCCAGCACGGAAACATTTGGCAGATTCATCGTTCAACCCTTGGAAAAAGGTTACGGAGTTACGATCGGCAATGCATTACGTCGCGTACTTCTTTCTTCACTTCCGGGGTATGCAATCACTGCAATTCGTATTGATGGTGTCGTTCATGAGTTTACGGCGATCCCTGGAATTGTAGAAGATGTATCCGATATGATCTTGAACCTAAAACAGGTGCGATTGAAAGCGACCAACAAAAAAGTTGGTAAAGTAACGGTGCATTTGAAAGGTCAAGGGAAATTTCTTGCTGGTGATATCCAAAAAGCAAGTCCTGAAGTTGAAATTCTCAATCCGGAACTTCATATCGCTACGTTGAACAAAGATGCGGATTTTGAAATAGAGTTTCGGGTAGGACGTGGCAAAGGATATGTGACTGCTGAAGAGAATAAAATGCCCGACCAACCCGTGGGAATGATTACGATTGACTCAATATTTACTCCGATCGTCAATGTCCGTTACACAATTGAATCGACGCGAGTTGGTCAACAGACAGACTATGAAAAACTAGTGTTGGAAGTTGAAACTGATGGTTCAATTGTACCGAAAGATGCTGTTGCGTATGCCGGTAAAGTATTGCGCGACCACATCCAGTTCTTTATCAATTTTGATGCTTCACAAGAAACAGAAAAAGAAGATAACGAGCGCGATGAAGAGATATCTCGTATTCGCAAAATATTGATCACGCCGGTTGATGAACTTGAACTTTCTGTCCGTTCACACAACTGTTTGCGAGCTGCAGATATAAAAACTCTTGGAGATCTTGTGCGTAAAGATGAGGCGGAGCTCTTAAAATTCCGGAACTTTGGTAGAAAATCGCTTGCTGAATTATCGGCAATCGTCGAAGTAAACAATCTTACATTCGGTATGGATGTGGATAAATATTTGAAAGATAGCGACTAAAAGGAAATAGTGTCATGATACATGGACGAGCAGGTAGAAAATTACAACGTACAGCAAGTCATCGCAAAGCTTTGTTGAATTCACTTTCAACATCGTTGCTTCGACACAAACGGATTCAAACAACCCTAGCAAAAGCAAAAGAAACACGAATGTTCGTTGAAAAATTGATCACGCGTGCAAAGAACGCTGTTTTAAAAGAGGTTGAAGGCGGACCGAAAAATATTCATGCGCGTCGTGAGATTGCACGTCATATCAATGATAAAGAAGTGGTGCAAATGTTGTTCAATGAGATTGCTCCAAAAGTTTCTTCCCGTCCAGGTGGTTATACCCGTGTAATCAAACTCGGTCAACGCTTAGGAGATGGCGCACATGTCGCTATGATTGAACTTGTTGATTTTGCGTTGAATACTGAAACTGTAGAGACACCGGTGAAGAAGAAACAAGATCGTCGTACGCGCATCAATCAAAAGAAAAAGGCAAAGCCAGAATCTGCGACGGAAAAAGTTGCAGCTGCTTCCGCAGAAGCAAAGTAATTGACAAAGGATAGCAACCGCTATCCTTTGCCGTTCATTGTGAATCATCAATTGTGTGTGTGGAGTATGAAAATTTCTTCTGTTGATTTTGTTGTTGGCGTAGCAAACTTAAAACAACTTCCCAAGACCAATCTTCCCGAAATTATTTTTATCGGTCGTTCCAACGTCGGCAAGTCATCCCTGCTTAACAAACTCTGCAATAGAAAGAACATTGCTCGAGTCAGTGCAACTCCGGGGAAAACTCGGGAGTTGAACTACTATCTTATCAATAAAGAACTCTATTTTGTTGATCTACCGGGATATGGATATGCTAAAGTCGCTGAGCATGTTAAGGCTGGCTGGACGCAAATGATCGAAGAATTTTTTCATACTCGAAGACAGATTGCCTTGGCGGTTCAAATTGTTGATGCTCGGCTCGGACCAACCGAACTTGACAATACAATGATGGGGTGGTTGGACTTCTATAAAGTTCCATTCTTGCTCATCTTAACCAAAGCAGATAAACTTCCAAAAAACAAATTGATCACTCAAATAAACACCATCAGCGCGCAGCTGAGTAAGCATAAACATCTTGTCGGAATTCAGCCGTTCTCCGCGGTCACCGGCGACGGACGAATTGAATTGTTGAAAACAATCGATCGACAAATTGAAGAAAAAGATCATCCTTCTTCAAAACTTGTGACATCCGCAGTAGCGTAAAACGATACGTCGACCACTGCACCGTACACCCCGCACAGTTTTTCTTTACGATATTTTTTATAAGGACCATTCATTATGAAAAAACGACTCTTTACACCAGGGCCAACCCCAATTCCAGAAACGATCATGTTGCGAATGGCTGAACCCATTGTTCATCACCGCAATCCGGAATTTAACGAAGTTCTCACGCGTGTTAATCAAAATTTGAAATACCTATTCCAAACAGAACAACCGGTGTTGACATTAACGTGTTCCGGAACTGGCGGCGTTGAATCAACGTTCGTGAGTTTATTCTCTCCTGGAGATAAAATAATTGCATCGAACGGCGGAAAATTTGGTGAACGTTGGGTAAAGATGCCGAAAGTTTTTGGATTGAATGTTGTAGAAATAAAGGTTGAATGGGGAAAAGCTCCTACAGAAGAACAAATGCTTTCTGCATTAAAAGCAAACCCTGATACGAAAGCTGTTTATCTCGTCCATAGTGAAACATCAACCGGTGCGGCAACTGACGTAAAGGGATTAGCAAAGTTGATCCGAGAAAATTCCAATGCACTTGTGTGTGTTGACGGAATTACGGCGGTTGGTGCGCATGAAATGCGTTTTGACGAATGGGGAATTGACGTTTGTGTTACGGGTTCGCAAAAGGGGTTAATGATTCCGCCGGGACTTGCATTTGTTGCTCTTAGCAAACG
>JANXZD010000237.1 GCA_025355705.1 Bacteroidota bacterium
GCAAATTTCTGCATAAGATTTATTTTAGAAAATTCAACAATGCATCCGTTAATTTGGCACCACCAAAGCGGAACGTATCAATTGCAGACAATCCGGTTTTGTCTTCAAGCTTTCTTGCTTCGGCGTTGCTTTGTTCGTCCGTTAATCCGATTGACTTGATTCCTATACCAACAACTTTTGTCGGATGTAAAAATTCAATTACATTCTCATGTAGTTTAATAAGCTTATTGATATCGGGAATCGGAAGACCATAATCATCAAGCGTACGTGTCGGTTGAACACACATGATCATTGCGTCCGGCATCGTTCCATGCATTAATCCAAAAGTAACACCGCTGTATCCTTGGTGTGTGAGCGCTCCTTGTCCTTCGACAAAAATATAATTGTACCCTTCGGCAGCAGAAGCATCGATACATTTTTCAATAGAGCCGGCAATATAATCGCTGATGACAGCATCAACGGCAATTCCTTTTCCGGAGATCATAATTCCAGTCTGACCTGTTCCGATAAAATCGCTCTTCAATCCTCTTTTCAAAAACTCGTTATAGACTTGAAGCATCGTTGTCATTTTTCCGATGTTGCAATCTGCACCAACAGTGAGAATTGTTTTTGCTTTTCGCGTACGGTAACTTCCTTTTGACACAACTTCATATTCAAGAGGAATTTTTCTCCAATCGGTAATGGTAACTTTATATTCTCTTGCCAGCGCTACAAATTCTTCATCATCCGAAAGAATTGTATGCAACCCACTCAGAACATGCATTTTATTTCGAATCGCAGTTTTAATCCAATCGCGCCATACATCCGGCAAACGTCCACCAGACGGTGCAATGCCGACCAACAAATGTGTCGGTTGAAATTTTACCCCTTCTTCAACACTTCCAATAACAGGTACATTGCCGCCATATCCGAGTACGTCCTGCGCAGTCTTTCCGACTTTCGTGCTATCTATAATTGCAACAGTTTCACCAGGAGTATAAATGAGGGCAGCATTTGCAGTTTTGGATCTTAATGGGCTAAATCGACCTTCTGCAAGTGATAAAATTCTACGTTTCATATAGTAAAAGCTTTAATTCTAAAAATAATTTTAGGTTAATGGAGTTGAATGATGACTACAAAAAAATTACAAACTGTTCCGTTCCCAAAAAACCTCATCGACAAAACCTTGAATTGTCGTATCGTTATCAGCCATAGCTAAACGCTTCTCTGAAATAGACGCAAATTTTTCATCAATTTCAATTCCTACATACTTTCTTTCTAATTTTTTTGCGACAACCGATGTTGTCCCGGAACCGAGAAATGGATCGAGCACAACATCATTGTTGTTTGTACTCGCTAAAATGATCTTCGCCAGAAGTTTTTCGGGTTTTTGCGTTGGGTGTTCGGTATTTTCAGACATCGACCAAAAAGGAACCGTTAGATCACTCCATAAATTTGATGGGTGTGTCAAACGGAAGTTTCCTTGATCAGATTTTTTCCAATCCTTTGGCTTTCCATTATCGGTATATGGTGCAATGACTTTTCGTTTCAGTTTCACCGCATCAAGATTGAATGTAAACTTCTCCGACATTGTGCAAAACCAAATATCTTCGGAGGCGTTCTTCCAATTTGCTTTTGCACCGCGTCCTTTTTCACGTTCCCACGTGATACGATTACGAACGATAAAATATTTTTCTGCAACCTTTTGTATAGCTCTTGATGAGCGCCAGTCACCGCAAATATAGATGGAAGCTGTCGGTTTCAATACACGCACCAATTTTGAAAGCCATGAATCCATCCATTCCGCGTACTCATTGTGCGATGTTGCACGGAATGTATCGGTGTTGAATTTTTTCGTAAGATTATACGGAGGATCAAGAAACAATAAATCAACAAATTTTTCGGGAAGAAATACCGATGCATCATTGATACTTTGATTGATCGTTGCACCAAGCACGTGAGATACGGTAGCTTGAGTTTTTAGAACAAGAAGATGTTTCTTGAATTTCAATCGCTCGGTATTGGTCAGCGTTATGGTTTTGTTGCGCGGAGCTTTTTTTCTCATAAGTGAAATGGAACAATCGGTCTGCTCAAAGGAATTTTTAAATTTACGATCAAGCTCGTGGATGGAACTGTTTGTGTTGCTGTTTTAAATGTTCTCTATCGATATGCGTATAAATTTGTGTTGTTGAAATATCTGCGTGACCGAGCATTTCCTGCACAGAACGAAGATCGGCTCCCCCTTCAAGTAGATGCGTTGCAAATGAGTGACGAAATGTATGCGGATGGATCTCTTTTTTTATCCCGGCTCTGTGTGTATAGTCTGAAACGATCTGCCAAATAGAAACACGAGAGATAGGTGCTCCGCGAAAATTCAGGAACACAGCATCGTTCGAGCGTTTCCCCGAGGCCAATGAGGTACGCAATCGACGTTTATATTCGTTGATCCATTTCAATGCAAATTCGCCGATGGGAACAAGACGTTCTTTTGAACCTTTGCCAAACACACGGACAAGCTGCTGTTCTTCCAAAATATTTGTCAATGTCAATCCAGTCAATTCCGAAACACGCATACCGGTCGCATAGAGAGTTTCCAATATTGCTCTGTCGCGCCAGACAAATTTTGTTGCAGTTGGAGATGACGGATCTGCAGCGTCAAGAATTCGGTCAATCTCTTCAATACTTAAAACGTCGGGAAGATGTTTTCCTTTTTTTGGAAGTTCAATGTTCTGCGTAGGATCAAATTTAACTCTTTTCTCCCCGACAAGAAATTTGTGCAATCCTTTTATCGCGGAAATATTGCGCGCAATACTCTTTGGTGACAACTCCAATTTTCGAAGTGCTCGGATGAATGCCGAAACATGTTCTTCTTCTACGCGGTCAAATTTTTCAATCCCCTGATCGTTAAGGAACTTCTCGTACCGATTAATATCTCGTTCATACGCTTCGACCGAATTTCCGGCAAGACTTTTTTCAAGCTGAATGAAACGATAATACGATTGTTTATTGAACTTCATTTGAGATCGATAGTGTCAATGGTGCGCTGCAATCGTTTTTCTGTTCCGTCAGCAGATACCGAAGATGGTTTCAATCGTTCATCATCATTCCCATCGTTACGTTGAACAGCAGCGCTATTTTCCTTTTCCGGGTATTGTAAGCGAGAATGATGTATCCCAATAAGGATCTTGATAAAATTTTCTTTGATGCGGTTCAGATCGCGCAGATTCAAATTGCACTCATCAAGATCACCTTCTAATAACCGTTGTTTTATCAATGAATCTACATTTGCTTCAATTTTTTCAACGGTTGGTTCGATAATCGCCCTAGTTGATGCCTCAACACCATCAGCAAGCATCACAATCGCTGTTTCTTTTGTCGCCGGTTTAGGTCCGGGATATCGAAAATCATTCTCGTTCACCTCACCTTTATTTTTTTTCTGACGGACAGCCTTCTCATAGAAGAATCCGATGTGCATTGTTCCATGATGCATCACAATAAAGTCCATGACGTTTCGCGGAAGATTATGTTCTTTTGCCAACTTGATCCCGTCTTCGACATGAGCAGCAATAACGCGGGCACTTTTTCTAGGACTCATTGTGCGATGTTTATTTTCGGTGCCGAGTTGATTCTCCACAAACAATTCAGGATTCATCATCTTGCCAATGTCGTGGTATAATCCTCCAACACGTGCCAATGTGCCATTTGCTCCAATTGCATCGGCTGCAGATTCAGCCAAGGTTGATACACTGACACTATGATGAAACGAGCCCGGTGCTTTATGTAACAAATCCTTTAAGAGAGGATTATTCAAATCTGAAAGATCAACAAGTGTTAGTTCAGTGGAGATCTTAAATATCTTCTCCATAAAGATCAGCAGTCCGTAGGTGATCATTGGAGAAACAATGGCATTGATCGACGCAATAAGCAACTGATTACCCAAGACCTCCAGCGATTCATATCGTTCCAACCCGAGAGCGAAGATTGTTATGGCATATCCAAGGAACACATAAATGATCGAGCGGAATATTTGTGTTCGTTTCTTAATATCGCGCACAGTATAGATTGCAAAAGCACCTGCCACAAGCGATGAGAGTGCGATGCTGTAATCATTCCCCCGAATTCCGCCAACCAGAAGGGAAAGAACAACCGTACTGTAAAATGCAACGCGCGAATCAAAAATAATTGTTAAGAGCATTGAAACAGCAGGGATCACGATCAAATATCGGAGCGGGAGTTCACCGGAACTTTGCACAGTAAGAAATGCGATAAAAGCGGTAAAGAAAAAAAGGAGAGAAATTAAAAGGAGCTTTGCATTATCATGATAGATCTTCTTTCTGAACAGAAAGATATACATCGCGATCATCCACATAATTGCAAAGATGCGGAGAGATTTCCCGAAAAATGTTACATACACATTGATACCGGCGCCGCGCTCTTCTTTTGCCTTGCGCATGGAATCCAGTTTTAATTTTATCTCCGGTGTGATTCGCTCCCGCTTTGCAATAATACGTTCACTCTCGCTGATCGCACCAACTGTTCGCGGAACAAGATCTTCTGCAAATTGTATCTCTCGTTCAGTCTGTTCTTTTTGGTAGATGATATTTGGTGATAAGAATGTCAATGCAATCTTCATTGCCAGCGTTACTGTGTCGTTCTCTCCTTTATACCCGCTTATAAATGTCTGCTGAACAGATTTTCCCAGCTCATATTTATCTAAATACTTGTTCAACGGAACAATCTGTTCATTCGTTTTCCTGCGTTTTGCGATCAATTCATCATCGCGGAATTGGGATTTTCGAACATCAACAATTCCTTGTAAATACAATCCATTTACTACCAATAAAACATCACGACGCAATTTTTCAAGGGAATATTTCGGCATTTTACCTGAGTGCTGATGTTCGGCATTTCGCAAAAGCCACAATACTTTCCATTCGGTGTCACGAAATTGGATCGGGAAACTCTCCAATACTGTTTTTATCTCCGACTCATCCTCTTTTCGCCGGTCAATGACCCGTTCAAGGAGATTAAAAAATCGTTGGAGCGAATCAAGATTTTCTTCGACTACCGATTGGTTCTCTTCAAAAACTTTATAGACTTTATTGGCGGCGAGCTCGCGTTCACGATGATATTCGCGTTCATCTTTGTAGATAGGAAACGCAAACGGCGCGTACAAATCATTCTCCGCCCAGATCATTCCAACCGGATAATCGGATTCAACGGAAAGACCTTGCGGAAACATCAATGCAACAAGCGCTACAAATGAACCTAAAATGATCCATTTTGCTGTTAGACTGTCTTGTTCGCTTAATGAATGTATAAGACGAGAGATTCTTTGCATAAGAATTAAGTTAATATGAAAAGAAAAAGAGAGAGAGGCAAGATTCAGTTCGAATGCACAACGATATTCGTCCTTGAACATTTCTAGTGGCTGGTCAAAAATACTCACTCAATGTCATACCGATCGGAGTCGAGGCATATTGCGGCGGAATTGTCACACGTCGACCCCGCTCAGTGTGACAATTCCTGATAAAATTCATTTTTGATACTGCTTCTGATAAAATTCAGCACAATTACTTTAACCTTTGTTCGTGATTCGTTATATTCATATGTATTCATTCACTCTGTTCATTGGAATTATTATGCTGCATCGCCCAAAAAAATCACTCGGTCAAAATTTCCTTCAGGACGACAACGTTGCCCACAAGATTGTTAAATTATTCAATCCTGTTGAAGGCGATTGTGTCGTTGAAATTGGTCCGGGAAAAGGTGCGCTGACAGCATTATTGCTTGATACAC
>JANXZD010000256.1 GCA_025355705.1 Bacteroidota bacterium
AAGAAATAAAATACTTTTTTTATTAACACTATTTGTTTTGGCGATTACCGTGGCTCATGCTCAAGTTGCCGTCTCTGATGTTAAAGGGGAAGCGTTCGGAAGAAGCATTCACGGTTTAGGATTCTCGGGTGGTCCGGCTTCCGGAATCGGTTTCAGTTATCGATATCATACTGCTGGGAAAACTTCGTTACAGGCAGTGTTAGGGGTGTTTAAACCACAAAACACCGATACGTTCTATTCATTTGGTGCGGAATACCAAAACGATCTTACTCGAAGCAATTCCGCTCGATTTTTTTTCGGTACTGCCACAAGTTATATCTACAATGGATCAGGCAGTAATAATTATACCGCTCCATTTCGGTTTGGTGTTGGGCTTGGCGGGGAGTTTCTTTTGCAGGATGCCGTTCATTTTACATTTCAAGGATTGTTCACCTATTTTTCTGATGGAACAATTCTTCCGTTGCCACAGTTGGCAATCCATTATTACTTCTACTGAATTCATTTCGGTTAAGATTAACGAAATTTGGATGAAAAATTTTGTAAAAAATAATTTATATATCCTTACTATTTCGTTATTCAACCTATTTCTTCATCTCTACAATAATGCATTCACCAGTTACGGTTATTTTCGCGATGAACTCTACTATATAGCTTGTTCAGATCACCTTGCAACTGGATATGTGGATCAACCACCATTCTCAATATTTGTATTGTCGGTAAACCGACTATTGTTTGGTGATTCTCTATTTGCTCTTCGAATTTTGCCATCCATCGCAAATGCGTTGATAATTCTTTTGACAGGAATTATTGTTAAAAAATTCGGCGGAAAAACGTTTGCACAGTTAGTTGCTTGCACCGCCGTTGGTTTTGCTCCCGGACTTCTTGGAATGTTTGGTTTCTATTCAATGAATGCGTTCGATATTTTGTTATGGCTGTTGGTATTTTATTTTCTGATTCAATTGATTGAAACGGAACAGCCGCGGCTATGGATACTTATTGGAGTAATCATCGGAATTGGATTGATGACCAAGCTTAGTATGGGTTGGCTTGCCGCTGGGATTGTTGTTGGAGTTGTTGCTACTCCAATGCGTAAATGGCTGAGGAGACCATTTCCTTGGATTGCAGCTGGTATTTCATTTATCCTTTTTCTGCCATATATCATTTGGAATTTTCAAAGTGATCTGGCTCATCTGGAGTTTGCAAAGAATGCTGCCGGAGTAAAGTATGCCTCACAGAATGTGGCGACATTTTTTTCAGGTCTGATAATGAACTTCAACCCGATTACCCTTCCAATTTGGGTAGCCGGATTTTGGTTTTTTTTCTCCAGACGATTTTATACCATGCGGTTGATAGGTATTTCGATTGTTATTGTTCTTTTTATCCTTATTATCAATGTTCATTCTAAGCCGGAATACTTTAATCCGGTAATGCCGATACTTTTTGCCGGAGGAGCAATCATTTGGGAAAAGATATTGAGGAGACCATGGCTTCGCATTATTGGATATATCTATCTTGCGATTATTGGGATCAGTGGTTTGATAATCCTTCCAATGGCAATTGATCTGCTTCCTGTTGAAACGTTCATTCATTATTCGAGAACCTTGGGTGTTATTCCGAAAAGTAGTGAAGGGAAGGAAATGGCTTCGTTGCCGTCACATTTTGCGGACAGATTTGGATGGAATGAACTTGCGCAGAATGTGTCGTTAGTGTATCATTCTCTTTCTGACAATGAAAAAGCGGAATGTGTTATTTATGCTCAAAATTATGGGGAAGCAAGTGCGATAAATTTCTTCAGGAAAAAACTCGACTTGCCATTGGGAATATCCGGCCATAATTCCTATTGGACATGGGGTTACGGAAAGAAAGAAGTTGCCGTGGTGATTATTATCGGTGGGGAGAAAGAAAATCATCTGAGAGTTTTTGAAAGTGTCGAACAGGAGCTTGAGCATACAAATCAATACGCTATGCCGTATGAAAATAAATTACCAATCTATATGTGTCGTGGTATAAAAATCCCATTAGAAAAAGTGTGGATTTTTACAAAACATTATGATTGATTAAACGGTTAAGAATTTATTCGACCTCTATACAAAATAAAAAACCCAAGCTGTGTGCTTGGGTTTTTTATGAATAAAACTAAAATCAGGGTTATTTCAAAAGCGTCATCTTCTTTGTTTCTA
>JANXZD010000296.1 GCA_025355705.1 Bacteroidota bacterium
TTCACTTACCGCACTAACAATTCCAATCTTTATTCCGGGAGGGAAGGCGTTGCTATATTCAGAGGTGATAATCGCATCGCCTTCTTTTACATCCAGTGTCTTTGCTACATTTTTGAGCAATAGTGTTTTTCCATCCCAAGAAATAATTCCATCCACTCGGCTCCGTTGAATTTTTGCACTTGCTCTGAAGTCAACATTAATAATCATTTGACAAATGGCATAGCTATGGCTCGTAGCAATGACTCTTCCGATCAATCCTTCGCCGGTTACGATAGGATTTCCGATATGAATACTATCACTGGTTCCAACATCAATGGTTAACGTATTGCGAAGAAGGTTGAAATTTTTTGCAACAACTTTTGCAGAGGTCAATTTTATTGCAGATGTTTCACGTAAAGCGATCATTGTGCGAAGACGGATATTCTCTAACCGTGATTCCCGAAGTTGATTCACTTCATCCGCAAGATTCACAGTAACTTTTCTAAGCAACTCATTTTCTTGGCGTAAGGCAGAAAGATTAGGAAAGAATGAAAATGTCTTTTGTATGACCCCGAGCGATCCGACAGTCAACGACCGTATTTGTTTGATCTGTGTATTATCGTTGACGACAAGAAGTGCAAACGAAAATGAAACAAGCACAACAAGTAAGACATATTCTTTGAATAGGAAGAAATATTGATAAAGACGTTGGATCATTGTGAATTAGTACCGCCTGCTGGTAAGAAGGACCTTTTGATATTTTTCCAGATTTTCAAGGACACGTCCTGTGCCACGAACAACTGCTGTCAGAGGATCTTCTGCAATATGTACAGGTAGATTTGTTTCTAATCGGAGGCGTTCATCAAGCCCCTTGATTAAAGCACCTCCGCCTGTTAGCATAATCCCTCGATCGAGAATATCGGATGCAAGTTCCGGCGGTGTTCGTTCCAGTGTCATCTTAACGCCGTCAATAATTGAAGAGACATTTTCATTCAATGCTTCTCTAATCTCAACCGAACTTGCTTCGGTTGTTTTTGGAATACCGTTGACAAGGTCACGTCCTTTAACTTGGATGGTCACCTCCTCTTTCATCGGCATCACAGACCCGACTTCACATTTGATCGCTTCTGCAGTTCGTTCGCCGATAAGAATATTGTGGTTCTTTTTGAAGAATTGAATTATCGCATTATTCAGTTCATCACCTGCGATACGAATTGATTCTTCATTCACAATTCCAGAAAGAGCGATAACAGCAATCTCGGTTGTCCCGCCGCCAATATCGACGATCATATTTCCTACCGGTGCTTCAACATCCAAACCGATACCGATTGCAGCAGCCATCGGTTCTGCAATCAGATGAACTTCTTTTGCGCCCGCATGTTCCGCAGAATCGCGGACTGCACGTTTTTCAACTTCAGTAACACCGCTGGGAACACAAATAACGATCCTTCTGCTTGGCATCCAACTGGAGTGGATCTTCTTTATAAATTCGCGTAGCATTCCTTCTGCAATTTCAAAATCAGCGATTACTCCGTCACGCATCGGACGAATAGTGCGTATGTCTCGATGTGTTCTGCCGAGCATCTCGCGTGCTTCATTTCCGATCGCAACAATTTTTTTTGTGTTACGGTCAAAGGCTACTATTGAAGGTTCGTTCAGTACGATCCCTTTACCCTTCATATAAATAAGCGTGTTTGCAGTTCCTAAATCGATGGCGATATCCGCCGAAAAATAATCAAATACACCCATAATAAAATTTAATGTTTAAAGTGACGAATTCCAGTGAATATCATTGCAATATTATGTTCATCTGCAGCTTGGATTATTTCATTGTCGCGAATTGAACCGCCGGGCTGAATCACCGCTGTAGCACCTGCACTAACCGCTTCAAGCAATCCATCGGCAAATGGGAAGAAGGCATCAGATGCAACAACGCTTCCCGAAAGTGATAAATCACTTTCTTTCGATTTCCATACCGCAATTTTCGATGAATCAATTCGTGACATCTGTCCAGCACCAACGGCAAGTGTGCGGTCTTTTAAACCATAGACAATTGCATTGGATTTAACATGTTTTGCCACTTTCCAAACGAACATCATTGCTTCTATTTCATCAGAAGTAGGCTGTCGTTTGGTAACGATTTTAATCTGATCTTTTGAAAGTTGAGCCACATCCTTTGACTGAACAAGTAATCCCCCCGAAACCGAACGAATATCAAAGCCACTCGATTCGGTCTTGAGGATTTGAACAATGCGTCTGTCCTTTTTTTTCATAAGGAATTCCAAAACGTCGGGTTCAAATGAAGGGGCGAGAATGATCTCTGTAAAAATTTCATTCATTACTTCGGCAGCCTTCATATCAAGCGGACGATTGACCGCAATTATTCCGCCAAATGGTGCCTTTGTATCGGTTGCAAATGCTTTATGATAGGCTTCAGCGAGCGTTTCAGCACTTCCCACACCGCACGGGTTCGTATGTTTAACAATAACAACAGTTGGGTTGGCAAATTCGTTGACGAGAGCAACTGCAGCATTTGCATCTATGATATTATTGAAAGAAAGTTCTTTGCCGTGTAATTTTTTAAGCAACTCTTCATATTTTCCATACAAAGCCGCCGACTGGTGTGGATTTTCTCCATAACGAAGATCAGTATACTTCTTTAATGAAAAAGAAAATGTTTCCGGAAGCGATGGATGTTCAGAGGTTCGCAAAAGATATTCTGAAATTGTTGAATCATAATGCGCTGTATGTTGGAAGACTTCTTTTGCTAATTCAAAACAGGTATCTTCACTTATGCATCCATCACGATCTTTCAATTCTCTAAGAATTGTTTCGTAACGATTATGATTGATAATCACAGCTGTGAAACGATAATTTTTTGCCGCTGAACGAAGCATGGTTGGCCCGCCGATATCGATATTCTCAATTGCTTCTTCTAACGGAACATTTGGTTTTGTAACAGTTTCTTCAAACGGATATAAATTTACTACCACAAGATCAATCGGTTGAATGTTGTGCTGCTCTAATTCTTTGCAGTGAGAAGGATTATCCAGTACCGCCAATATTCCGGCATGAACCGCAGGGTGTAATGTTTTTACTCTGCCGTCAAGAATTTCCGGGAACCCGGTGATTTCCGAAATCTGTTTTGTCGGAATATTATTTGACGTTAGCAACGCATGTGTACCGCCGGTAGAAATGATCTCTACGTTTGCGTCATGTAATTCCTTCGCAAATTCAACGATTCCTTTTTTATTTGATACACTGATCAGTGCGCGCTTGATCTTAAGCAATGTAGAAATTCCCTCGGGTCAAATTCGTTCGGAAAACATTCTTACAACTGATGGAAGCAGTTCGTGTTCAACAGTTAATACTTTTGCAGCGAGTGTTTCCGGTGTGTCATTTGCTTCAATGGTGATTTTTTGTTGGGCAATAATAGAACCTTTGTCATATTCATCATTCACAAAGTGAACGGTTGCTCCGGATTCATTTTCCTTTGCAGCAATCACTGCATTATGAACATTCATTCCAAACATTCCTTCGCCTCCGTATTTTGGAAGCAGGGCAGGATGGATGTTGATGATACGATCCGCAAACACACGAGTGATTGCCGGATCCAGTTTTTTCATATACCCAGCTAATACAATAAAATTGGTATTGGACGATTGAAGCGTTTTGAGAATTTTTTGATGAAACAAATTCGGATCAGAAAATTGTTGCTGACTGATATGAAACGCCGGAATATTAAAAGACTGCGCAAGGCTTAATGCACCGGATGAAGAATTATTACTGATAACAACAACGATCTTTGCCTGAATTTTTTTATCGGCAATTGCATGATGAAGAGCTTCAAAGTTAGACCCGTGCCCGGAAGCAAAAATAGCTATATTTAACACGGAAAAATTCCTTCAACAGAGCAAATCATCTAAAATCAATACAAATGTAAGCACAAATGCACGGTTTGTCAATGAAAAGCGGTCAAAAATCACTGATTTTTGAATCTTTTTTGTAATTTTGTCAGTCTATCGAACACCAGATTCTGCGAACTCTAAACTATTCTTCGCAGTATCAAGAGTTGCACGGATACCGATCGGGATTGTCAATTTCTTGGGAACATGACCATATACTAGTCCTGAAACAACAGGCTTTTTCAATTCTAAAAGATAATCATCGATCACTTGTTCAACAGATAGGAATGGTTTTGTTGTGTCCGATGCTTTCACGTCGGTCAATTCGCACATAATGATTCCATTTGTATCGTCTAAGATATTGGTAATTCGTAGTTGGTTCA
>JANXZD010000302.1 GCA_025355705.1 Bacteroidota bacterium
AACCGATTCCATTAACAACGAGGGTGTCGGGAGATTCACCAGTATCATTATATTTGAAAATAATATTTCCTGATTTTGAGGCAACTGTTGATGGAGTGAATGTGACATAAAACTTTTTCGCCTCTGTCGGCAAGATCGTAATCTTCGCGTTCGGCGTAACTGTAAAGTCTGCATTATCGGAAACTACTGTATCAATAGCCAAGATTCCGGCACCGGTATTGGTAACGGACACACTGTCCGTTTTACCGCTTCCTTGTAAAACATTACCGTAATTTTTTGTCAGCGTAGATAATGATAAGGTTGGAACAATCCCGGTTCCTGAAACAGTAACAGTATCAGCAAGCGTTGATCCGTTCGATGTAAAGATCAACAGTCCTGCATCACTGGCGGCAGTAGTTGGAGTATAGGAAATATAAAATTTTCTGCTAGCAGCAGGAGTAATCATTGCGCTTGCAGGAAGGATGGTGAATTTACTATTGTTAGATGTAATTGCCGAAATAGTAAGATCGGTGGCACCATTGTTAGTAATCGTTACACTACTATCAACTTTTGTAAATGCTGCATTGGAGTTTCCAAAAACAATGTTTTTACTGGTAAATGTTGGAAGACCCGGCATATCCGCACCCGTGATAACAAAATCGGAAAAGGATGTAACTCCCGTAACCGTGATCGTATTTGCCGCTGTATCTCTTCTTGAGATTGTTACTTCTGACCAACGACTGCCGTCAAATTTGAAGACACGAAGAATGTTCTCATCCAAAACATTTTGTTCACTCACGTCGGTATTGGTGTAACCGAGCACAAGAGAATCAGTTGCAAATGAACTAATTCCATTTCCTTTTGCAACTCGGAAAAATCTACGCAATAATTTACTGTTCGATGAAAACTGCCCAAGTGGCGCAGTCGTATTCCTGTCGAGTGCCGCTACGGAAATATTATCTGAACCGGTGATGCTGTTAAAGCCGGCGCTAAACGGAATGTAGTCAGTGTTTTGTCCTACATCCCATTTTTTTATCGATGCACTACTTACAGGTAATGCTAAATTTCCTTCAACAAATTTTCCGGCTCCGGCTGTCAGGATAGTTCCCGGAACAGAAAGTGTGTTTATTCCTGTGAGTATCTTACCTGCTGTGAAAGTTAACACACCTCCCACCGAAAGATTACCTTGAAGTGTTGTTCCATTACTATTATTGAGTGTCAGATTATTCAATGCAGTAATGGTATTTGGAATATTGACTCCGATTGCAGAACCGGCAATTGAAAGCGAAGATGTATTTCCTGCAGAAAGATTGGCTGTAGTCCCGCCAATTGGATTCGATAGTGTCAGTGTGTTTGCACCAACATTAAATGCTCCAGTCGTGAGTGTAAGAATGCCGTTAACAGTAGCGGCAGTAGTGAGAGTTACACCGGCAGAGTTGTTGATCGTAAGATTGTTCACACTTGCGGGTAATTCTGTTCCCGTTGATTGTGCCGATGTACCGTTATATTCAAATGTGCTCGATGCACCCATTGTAAGAGTTTTTCCATTTAAATTAGTGGTGCCACTCTTATACGTAAGTGTGCCATTGACTGCGAGACTTGCCGTAAGAAAATAGTTGCGACCAGTAACTCCACCGCCATTCAATACTAATTTATCAACAGCAGTGGGAGAATTTACAGAAATCGTATAACCAGCACTTCCTGAAACTGGCGTGATACTGCCATCGCCAAATATAAAAGTACTGCCTGTAAGATTTCTCCCTAACGTAAGTGCAACAGTTGTTCCGGTGGCAGTTGCAGCTGCAGAAAGGGTAATTGTATTTGCCGTAAAGGCAGTCACTGTTGTGGATGCCGGTATGCCGGTACCTGTGATAGGCACACCTACGACCACCTGTGCCGTAGAGGCAACAGTTGAAATAGTCGTCGAACCAATTGCCAAATCTCCGGTAGTGCTTACAACAGCAAGTTTTAGATCGCGACCGGTACGCGCTGCATCGGATATGGCGGCATTTGGAGATCCAAACGTCACAGTACCGGAACTAAAGATCAAATTGGCACCTGTCTGAAGATCGAACGCGTTATTGCCAGCTGTTGCATTACTTGTTCCTTGTTGATTGATAGTGATGTTTGCGCCGTTAATGGTTGTAGTACCACCGGTCATAACTAATTTTCCGTTTAAAGTAACTGTTCCGCTGGTGAAATTAAGAGTTCCAGCGGAAATTGTTGTGTTATTGTTCCCGCTTCCCTGTAAAAAAGTACCGCTGGTATTCACGGTGATATTACCACCTGAAATTGTCAACGATGCCCCCGGATCATTGAAGCTTCCGGTTCCGGAAATCGTAAGAGATCCAGTTGCACTTGAAAACGTCTGATTTCCTTGAGTAATCGTGAAAGTATTTGCCTGCTGATCCCAGGTACCACTCGTCAAAACAAGACCGGCAGATAAAGCCATCGACACATTAGCATTACAAATTACTTTGTTAGCAAGTCCGCCCTTGTTGAGCGTTATGCCCCAAAATTGAAACGTACTGCCGTTGCCGGTAACATTCTGGTTACCAACTTTGGTGAATGTAACATTACATAATGCCTTCGCAGTAAAAGCTACTATTCCTCGATACATATCGAACGTACCGTTATTTGTCAAATCTCCGCCAATAGATAATGTATTGGTAAAAGCATTACAAATCGCTAGTAACACTCCGGTACCAGCAGCAGAACCGGCAGCAGAAATTGTGATCGTATTCGGCGTACCGGGTGTAACTGCTGTAACTGTCGCTCCCGATGGAATACCGGTTCCATAAATACTCATTCCCACGACAACTCCCGCAACAGAGCTCACATTATTAACTGTCGTTGTTAAGGCAACATCTCCGGTAGGATTAAGAACTGTTTGAGTAATAAATGTACCACCCGCTGCCACAGAAACATTCCCGGTTACTGTCACGGCTCTTACTGCCACACCATCAAACGTAAGAATGCCACTTGTTCCTTGTCCAACAGTAAGACTGGCTACTGTAACATTTTGATCGATTGTTACGGTATGACCGTCTGCAATAATTACATCATCAGTAGTTAATGGAACTATACCTCCTGGCCACGGAGCACCGGGTGTTGTCGAACTCCAATTTCCAGAACCAGTGGTTGTTATTGAAGTTGCCCATGCTATAGACCCAAAGAAAATCGCCGCAACGATTGTCATAAATAAAAGTATTCGTTTTTTCATAACTAACTTCCTCCAATATAGATGTTGTAAAGTATGTCGCTGGTAAAATTTATTTCGAGAAGACCTTATGGGTCTAAAAGATAGTGTGAATGAAGTTCCACACTTCGATCAATTTCATTTTCTTACCATCATTCTTGATTTTCGAATGCCCTAATAATAAAACCACATTGTATTGACTTGATTCAATTGGTTGTTGCATGCAACAAGCTTTCGTCAAATAAGTCATCGCTTACTTTAGCGATGACTTTATTAAAAAATAGCTCTTCTTCAGTAAAACTTCGTTCAAAGAAGATAGAGAAAAAATACGAAAAGCACAATGAAATCAGACTATTTCGTCGTAAAATGCCACAGTGGACCTGCAATGGTATCGTGGTCAGTCACTTGATCAACGCGCCAATAGTATCGGCTGTTCTTTTGAAGTGATCCGGGAATAAAGGAATTTTCTTTTGTTGTTACAGCAAAGATGGGAGTTTTTTCTGTCCCAAAATAGATATTCTGAGTAACAGTATTTCTGGAGCTTCTCCAACGAAGAACGACAGGTTCCGAACGATTATTATATGATCCAGATCGAGGATTCGGCAATGAAACAAAAGGAAGAATTGAGTTCAATGATTCTTCAGGATCCCATTTCCTTGCAAATGTCCATTGAGCATTGATGTCGTCAGCACTCGGAGAACCTTTTGCGGTTCGAAGATTATCATTGAACCATAGAAAATCTCCACCTTCACGATGACAATTGAAATAATAATGCCTCTCTCCCCACTTCCATGGTCGCGCATTCGGAGAATATGACGGATAATGGATTTGCTCATCCGCCATATTTTTTGAGAAGATGCAATCAAGGAGAAAGAATTGTCCGTCAACATGATGGCGGCCAAGCGGAAAATTAGGAACACCATCGAAATATGAATAACGGATCACAAATTTCTGATCTTCATTCGTTGAACCGTGATGCCACAATGATGCCGTTAGATTATGCCCGTAAAATCGGCTGTCGGTGATATAACACCAACCGCGCGGACAGACATAATCGACCCACCCTTCGAAATAACAATTGGAATGATAATACATTCCATTTTCTGAATTCCATAAACTGACAGTATCGCCGCCATCGCCAATAACATTACAATAGAAGAGAATGATCCGGGTTCCTTTTCCCCATAGTGCGAACTGGTGATCATGATCTCCATACAATGATCCATAATTATTTTGAATGGTAAGATTTGCAATCGTCAGGTCTGTTACGGTAGAATCAATATTGACGGTTGCAGAACCCCAATCACCCGGATTGCTTTTCAACCAATTCTTACGAAGTTCGGCAAACACTATTCGTGTACTGTCTTGATGTTCACCGACAATAGAGAGAAAACTATGGGTGATAAAAAGTTTTTCATTATACGTACCATTCTTCACAAGAATGATGATGTGCTTTGTATTATTTTTTGGAATGGAATTTAAAGCAGATTGAATCGAAGTAAAATTTCCAGAGCCATCTTTTGCTACATTAATTTCGGTGCGTTCACCAAACACCAATGAGGTAAACACAACACAGAAAACTACGATGAGGTTTTTTTTCATTCTGGACTGATTACATCATCCCATAAAACGCAACAGCAAGAAATAATGATATCACGATTTACGGGTTTTGTCGTTTTTTGTAATGCACGTATCGCCCAAGATCAGTTTGGTAGGCAGTTTGATGTGTTTTGACTGGAAGAATTCTGCATTTCGAATATTCTCTAATGTCAATTCTACTGCTGCTCTTCCCATGGTACTTGCCGGTTGATCTACAATTGTCATTTTTGGAGTGAGAAATTGATTTACACCGCCATTACCGAAACAAATAATATCAAAATCTTTCGGGATTTTTAACCCAAGTTCTTGGGCAGCTCTATAAATACCCAGGGCTACCGGAAAACTTACCGCAAGGATAAATTCCGGTAAATTACCGGAGCTGTATAATTTCATGAATCCTTTGTACCCATCCTGTTCACTAAAACCGCCGAGAATAATTCTCTCAGGGTAGATAGGAAGTTTATGTTTTTTAAGTGTATCCTTAAATCCCTTTAAGCGATCCCGTCCAATATTCGTGTGTTGAAAACCCCCAAGTGTACCGAGACGTTTATATCCAACTTTGATCGCTTGCTCTGTGGCAAGCACAGCACCGGCATAATCATCGGTCACAATGGAATTGAACTCTGGCAACGGAATGATACGATCGATAAACGTAATCGGAAGACCCATTTTTCGTATTGTATCAAAGATCGTATAGTCGATCGTGTTTTCTGTGACCGATATGATCAATCCATCGACACGCATGGAAAGCAGTGTTTGAATATGGAGCATTTCGCGTTCAGGATTCTCTTGCGACACAGTAAGAATGATCTCATAACCATTCTCGAACGCGGCATCATAGATGGATTCGATGACTGAAGAAAAGAAAAAGTGAACGATCTTCGGAACAATAACACCGATCATTTTTGAATTTTTCGATGATAGATTCCTCGCCATAAAATTCGGAACATATCCCAGCTCTTTCGCAACTGCTTTTACCTTCTTCACTGTTTC
>JANXZD010000335.1 GCA_025355705.1 Bacteroidota bacterium
AGAAAATGCTTCTTCTGAAATGATTATAGGAAAAGTCCCGCATGTTGTTAGCGGGTGTGCCGATGAAGTAAGCACAGTGAAACTGTACTGTTATATCAAAGCCGCTTACACAGCGGCTTTTGTATTTTTATTTATTATAAAGAAGTAGACAGCTTCAAAAAGAGTTGCACACCATTGAAGGATAAATACGATAAGAGTTCCTGTTGATGTTTCTTTCATATTCAGCGTTGTCAGGTAATACGAAAATATCGCAAACGTTACAGCCATCAGTAATTGCATACTGTTAAGCGTTATTTTCTGCTGCAATCGTTCCGGCTCAAAGAACGTAAGAAAAGCAACCGCCATCGCTGAGATGATGAGTGGAAGGGCATATTTCTGTGCCAGCATAAATGATGGAAGATATTTTTCTTTGAACAGTTGGAATGATGTTGTGAGCATAACTAGGACTGTCACGCTGCAAATAATAATATATATAATGGTAATTATGGTGCGAAGGTTTTTCATTTTTCTTAAAGATACACAATATTGTTTCTTTAAGAAAAGTAAATCGGACGAATTTATCGCCTGATAAAAATATCGACCTTGCTTGGATTGATGATTTGTTTTACCTTTAAACATATTTTGAATATGTGAATGCTCTCACTAACAATTCTCCTGGGAGACCTTTTCCCCTCTGAGGCTTGTTAGCTCTTTCGATCTGCAGAAATCCGAAATGACCATAGTATATCGAAATTATCCCGATCCATTCAATTCGACAACAGTGATTAATTATCAAATGCGGGTAATAAATTACGTAATGATGAAAGTGTATGATATGATGGGAAGAGAAGTAGCATACGAAAATTTTTTTGATTTTTTAAACTCAGAACGATAGTTTACTATCCACCAATATTTTTTTACGACAATACCCATTCCACAGGAGACAATACTATGCAACTCCATCTCTATATGCTTTGTTACAGATCCGAAGCACTGGTTGCTTCACACCTAGACCCGGAATCATTCGGCCGCTACATGGCGGTCGGAACACAGAAGAACACGCGCGGTAATGTTCTTTTCTTCGAAATTGACAGAAATAAAATTCACAACGACTACTTTCATTTAAGTGATATTGAAAAACGTTGTGCGCCCCACCCAGACGGCAGTCCGAAACGAAGCAAATATATCAGTATTTATCGAGTTCTCGAACATCTCAATCTCGATGCATTTGGGAATTTGTATCTCGGAACAGCCGATGGTCGTGTGCTCACGCTGAGTGCATCTCCATATGATAAAGAGGATGAACGACGAGGAATAAACCTGTATGAAGAACTCTGTCCTGTGTCACCGATGGTCGTTTCTGCTCTGCCTCCTTCTCCGTTCGCAACATTCATGACCGATCCTCAAAATCCTGTTTCTGTCCCGCGTATTTTCTTTGCCGATATGCTGCTTGACAGAGATGAGACCGGTCGGCTTGCCGGTTATTTGCCGTATTCCGATCCGCTGCATATCATTGACTGTGTGAAGGAATTAGAACAGGGATCCGGAAAACCTTCGAAAACCGTCTCCCGTACTCCGCTCGTCCATGGATTCTTTCGAACAATCCGACGCGGTTTTTTCGTCGGTGATCAAACCGGAATCAAATACTATCAATTTCCGGAGCGTCGTGAACTCGAAGTAGAACATGCGAAATGGTGGCGTTCGGCTTCAGAATCACTTTCATAATAACAATCACACACTTTCAACGGATATAAACATATGAATTATTTTAAGAAATTTTTTACCGTGTCGAGTACCGCTCGGCGTAATTATCTAATCATTATGATGATCGTCTTTGCTGTCGGCTATTTCTGGCAGCCTGGGTTAAGTCAGAATAAAGATGTTTTGCAGAACGCACCAGTGGCGCACGTCAGCGGAGAGGCCGAGCATTTTGTTCCATTTGCCATGTTCACGGCAGAAAGTAAATTTGCTCCATTAGAAATATTTGCACTTATCACAGTTCTTTTGATTGCAATCGCAGGTTTGATCTATGCCTTCATGCTGGCAAAGCAGGTGATAAAAGCAGACCAAGGAACAAAAAAAATGCAAGAAATTGCAGCTGCTGTCCGTGAGGGATCGAATGCGTACCTTGGCGCGCAGTTCAAGAAGATTGGACCTCTTATTGTCATCATCACATTAGTTCTCTTTCTCACGTATTCCGGTACAATCGAAGCTTTTCGTTGGGGACGAGCGGCGGCATTTCTCGTCGGTGCACTCTTCAGTTGGACCGTGGGATTTGTGGGAATGCGTCTTGCTACTACCGGCAACCTTCGGGTCGCAGCGGCGGCCACACGCAGCTACGGCGAGGCAATGCAATTGGGATATCGTACCGGAACAGTAACCGGTATGCTCACCGATGGACTTGGACTTCTTGGCGGCACTATTATATTTCTCATCTTTGGCGAACAGGCGTATGAAGCATTGCTAGGTTTCGGATTTGGAGGAACACTGCTTGCTTTGTTCATGCGCGTTGGCGGAGGCATCTACACAAAAGCGGCAGATGTTGGAGCCGATCTTGTAGGAAAAATTGAAAAAGACATTCCCGAAGATGATCCACGCAATGCAGCAACCATCGCAGACAACGTTGGGGACAACGTCGGTGATTGTGCAGGTATGTCCGCGGATATTTTTGAGAGCTATGAAGTAACTATCGTTGCCGCAATGATTCTCGGCATGGCAAGTTTCGGGCACCAAGGTGTTATCTTCCCGTTACTCGTACGTGGCATCGGTGTACTCGGATCTATTATTTCTACCTACACGGTGAAAGCCGGTAAGGACGATACCTCTGATACTGCTTTACGTACTGTGCATCGAGGATTCTGGATTGGATCAGCGATCAGTGTGGTCGGTTTTATGATACTCGGATTTTTCTA
>JANXZD010000353.1 GCA_025355705.1 Bacteroidota bacterium
CAAACAAGCATACATCGGTTCCAAGGATGAGGATAAAACGTCGATCACTCATGGAGTTTATGGAACATTAAAAGAGAAAAATCAGAAAAACGATGGAACAGTCTATGAACTAAATCCAGATAAACCGAAAGAAACAATTTATTTTCTTCGGATTAACGAAGATACATTAAAAATGCTCAATCGTGATATTAAAGAGATTAAATCAGAATTAAATTGCAAACTTGTTCGAACAGCAACATTAAAAGAGAGATAAATTTCTAATTCCAAATTCTAAAACCTAAAATCTGATCAATGAGTTATAACTTTACTGAAATCGAAAATAAATGGCAAAGATATTGGGATCAACATCAAACGTATAAAACCGTTGAAGATCCTGCAAAGAAGAAATTATACATTCTCGATATGTTTCCATACCCAAGCGGAGCTGGTTTACATGTTGGTCATCCAGAAGGATATACGGCGACCGATATCTTTGCACGCTTTCAACGACTGAATGGAATCAAAGTTCTCCATCCGATGGGCTGGGATGCATTTGGACTGCCGGCAGAACGGTATGCAATGCAAACGAATATTCATCCGTCGGTAACAACAGAACAAAATATTAATAACTTTCGCCGTCAAATAAAATTACTTGGTCTTAGTTATGATTGGGAGCGGGAAGTTAATACGACCGATCCTGCATACTATAAATGGACGCAGTGGATTTTTTTGAAGATCTTTAATTCATGGTATGATTTTCGTGTGAAAAAAGCGCGTCCAATTTCCGAACTCATTACAGAATTTGAACAATCGGGATGTTCAAAAATCGACTGCACATTGTATTGCGGAACCAATGATCGTTGTTTCACCGCTGATAGTTGGAAAGCAATGAATGAGTTGGAACAGCAAAAAATATTAAAAGACTTTCGTCTTGCCTATATTGCTGAAATTCCGGTGAATTGGTGCGAAGCACTTGGAACTGTTCTTGCTAATGAAGAAGTGGATGAATGGGCAGAGAAAGGTTATTCCGTTGAACGTCGTCCGATGAAACAGTGGATGATGCGTATTACTGTTTATTGCGAACGATTGCTCGAAGATGCCACAACGCTTGATTGGCCTGCATCGACAGTCGAAATGCAAAAAAATTGGATTGGACGTTCAGAGGGCGCGGAAGTAGATTTTGCAATTGCCAACAATAATGAGAAAATTCGAATTTTTACAACTCGACCGGACACAATCTTTGGTGCAACTTACATGGTTCTTGCCCCAGAGCACCCACTTGTTGATAGTGTGACGATCGCTGATAAAAAAGTAGAAGTTGCAGATTATCGCAAGAAAGCGTTGCTCAAATCCGAACTTGATCGCGGAATGGACAAGAACAAAAGCGGCGTGTTCACCGGCGGGTATGCAATGAATCCTGCGAATGGGAAAAAAATCCCAATCTGGATCGCAGATTATGTACTGATGGGATATGGTTTTGGTGCGATCATGGCGGTACCGGCACATGACGAACGTGATTGGGAATTTGCAAAGAAATATTCATTGTCGATCGTTGAAGTGGTACAATCACCGTATGATGTGAATGAAAAAGTGTTTGTTGCAAAAGATGAACAGTGTGTGAATTCCTCAAATGGCGAAATTGACATTAACGGATTATCATACGAACAAGCATTTTCAAAGATCGTTTCGTGGTTTGAGACAAAAGGGATTGGAAAGAAAAAGGTCAATTTCAAATTACGTGACTGGCTTTTTTCACGGCAGCGATATTGGGGTGAACCAATTCCTATTATTCATTGGGAAGATGGAACGATGAGTGCGTTGACAGAAAAAGAGCTTCCTCTTATTCTACCAAATCTCGAAAAATTCCAGCCAAGTGGAACGACTGAATCTCCGCTCGCGCTTGCTACTGATTGGATGAATGTTGTCGATCCTATAACAGGGAAAAAAGGACGTCGAGAAACAAACACGATGCCGCAATGGGGAGGAAGCTGCTGGTATTATCTTCGATACATTGATCCGAAAAATGATTTGATCTTTTGTGATCTTGAAAAGCAAAAGTATTGGATGCCGGTCGATTTGTATGTTGGTGGTTCTGAGCATGCGGTTCTTCATTTAATGTATGCGCGGTTTTGGCATAAAGTTCTATTCGATCTCGGATTTGTAACAACAACAGAACCGTTCATGAAGCTTCGTCATCAGGGAATTATCCTTGGTGAAAATTCCAAAAAGATGTCGAAATCACTCGGCAACGTTGTGAATCCTGATGACGTTGTGAAAGAATACGGCGCGGATGCGCTTCGCTTGTTTGAAATGTTCATGGGTCCGTTGGAAGAAATGAAACCGTGGAGCACGAACGGTGTTGAAGGCGTGTTCCGCTTCTTGAAACGTGTTTGGAAATTATATGTTACCGAAGATGGGAAGTTGAACGAGATCATCACGGATTGTGTACCTTCTGCTGATTTTCTACGCCTCTTCCATCAAACAGTAAAGAAGGTGACAGACGATATTCCGGCATTGCGTTTCAATACGGCTATTTCGCAGATGATGATCTTTATCAATGATGCATACAAACAAGAGAAGCTTCCGAAAAATGTAATGAAAGATTTTCTTGTTGTCCTTGCTCCGTTCGCCCCTCATATCACAGAAGAACTTTGGAGCCAGTTGGGGAATAGTGAATCAATTTTCACATCCTCGCAGTGGATCAAATACGATGAAACATTGACTGTGACCAATGAAGTAGAAATTGTTGTGCAGGTGAATGGAAAGATCCGTGCAAAATTCAATACACCCATCAATACAAATGAGAATGATCTGAAATCGTTGGCACATTCTGAATTAAATGTGAAATTATATGTGGACGGAAAAAAAATACTAAAAGAGATCGTTGTAAAGAATAAACTGGTGAATATCGTCGTCCAATGATATCGATCATCAACAACGATAATTTCATCCGCCCATTGAACGCTCTTCAAACAGCGTTCAATATTTTTTTCTTCATTTTTCGTTATGATGATGATCGATATCATTGGACGACGATATTCACCAGTTTATTCTTTACAACGATCTCTTTTAGTATTTTTTTT
>JANXZD010000370.1 GCA_025355705.1 Bacteroidota bacterium
TAAGCTGGCTGGAATTCAATCACAGAGTGTTGGAAGAAGCGTTGGATCAGCGGCACCCTCTCTTGGAGCGTGTAAAGTTTCTTTCGATCGTCAGTTCCAACCTTGATGAATTCTTCATGATCCGTGTTGCGGCAATACGAGAACAGATCATTGCTGATTTTGTTGAATACTCTCCCGATGGATTGGTTCCTCTTCAGCAGATGAAGGCGATCCATGAACGCGTTTCATCAATGGTGAAACAGATGAGCGAGTGTTTTTGGAAAGATCTGCATCCAAAATTATCGAATGCGGGGATTTGTTTGTTGAAAATTGATGAACTGAGCGGCGATGATAAATCTAAGCTCGTTGATCTATTTGCACATAAAATATTTCCGGTGTTAACTCCGTTAGCGTTCGATCCGGGACATCCCTTTCCGTATATCTCAAATCTCAGTCTTAATCTTGCGGTGGTTGTCACTTCAAAAAATGGCGAGGAGAGATTCGCTCGTGTGAAAGTGCCGGATGTGCTTCCGCGGCTTATTGAAATACCAAACGCTAATTCAGATATCGATAGATTCCGATATGTATGGCTTGAAGACCTCATTGCGTCAAATCTTGGTCTCCTTTTTCCCGGAATGATCGTTAAAGAATCATACGTATTTCGCGTAACACGAAATGCCGATATTGAAATTCAAGAGGACGAAGCAGAAGATCTTATCAGTTCAATCGAAGAATCAATTCGGTTACGAAAATTTGGCTCGGTCGTTCGTGTTGGTGTTCAGGAAACGATGCCTGAGCGGATTAAAAATATATTGATCGAGAACCTTGAAGTGACCAAAGAAGATGTCTATTCAATAAAGCAGCCGCTCGGATTAAATCATTTGATGAGTTTGCTGAAAATTCCGAGACCAGAACTTAAAGATCCGCCATATTCACCTGCTCATCAAATATCAGAAGAAGAATCAGAAGATATGTTCAATATCATTCAACGCGGTGACCTTCTCTTGCATCATCCGTATGATTCATTTTCTCCAGTTGTGCAGTTCATAAAAAATGCGGCAAGCGACCCGGATGTGTTGGCAATAAAACAAACATTGTACCGAATAGGAAAAGAATCTCCGTTAATTCCACTTCTAATTGAAGCGGCTGAAAATGGAAAGCAGGTTGCCGTACTTGTAGAATTAAAAGCTCGTTTTGACGAAGAAAATAATATCGGATGGGCGAAACAGCTTGAAGGTGCAGGAGTACATGTGGTCTATGGTCTTGTCGGCTTAAAGACACATGGAAAAATGGCACTGATCGTTCGTAAAGAGAGCGACGGATTACGAAGATATGTTCATCTTGGAACCGGAAATTATAATCCTGTGAACGCACGGATTTATACAGACTATAGTTTCTTTACGTGCCGCGAAGATATAACAAACGATGCTTCAGAAGTTTTCAATTTCTTGACGGGATATTCAAAAAAAGAAGCATTTGCAAAATTAGCGGTTGCTCCAATTACGTTACGCGAAAAAATCACCGCACTCATTGAACGAGAATCGAATCACGCACGAAATGGAAAAGCTGCGCGGTTGATCTTAAAAATAAATTCTCTTACCGATCAAAAAATAATCGAACAATTATATGAGGCTTCAAAAACGGGTGTCAAGATCGATTTGATCATCCGGGGCATATGCTGCCTTCGTCCCGGAATAGCCAGGATCAGCGAAAACATTCGAGTGATCAGTATCGTTGGAAGATATTTAGAACACAGCAGAGTATTTTGGTTCTCTAATGACGGCTCTTCAGAGTTATTTATGAGCAGCGCAGACCTTATGGGGCGTAATTTAGACCGCAGGGTTGAGTTGATGTTTCCGATCGATGACCCTCTTCTTGTAAAACAAGTATTACAAGAAACATTGGACGGTGCATTAATGGACAATGTTGGTGCACGTATTCTTCATTCTGATGGGAGTTACTCAAGGCAGACTCCAAACACCGAAGAAAATGCTTTCGAAAGTCAAAAAATGATCGCACAATCGCGTCTTCGAAATATCCAACAGATAAAACTCATACCACGGGATTTTCCTCAAAAAAATTGAAGCAATTTCATGAAACTGTATATTGTTCGTCATGCAATTGCAGAAGAACGCAGTAAAAATATTCATGTAAACGATGACCGCCCTCTCACAACGATCGGTATCCGAAAAATGAAGAAAAATGCTGAAGGTATTATGAAAATCGTACCCTCTCCGTTGAGAATCATCTCGAGCCCTTTGAAACGTGCGTATCATACCTCAGAAATTATTGTCTCTATATTCAAAAAACCTATTTCAATCACACTCAGTGATGATCTTCTACCAAATGCTTCCGTTGAAAATCTCGTTCAACTCTGTAAGGGATATAACAATAATGATAACGTAATGCTTGTTGGTCATGAGCCTAGTTTGGGAAAATTTTTATCGACGATCCTTCAGCAAAAAATTCAATCATTACAATTGAAGAAGGGTTCTATTTGCTGTGTAGAATTTAACGTTGAATTCCCGAAAAGATCAGCACTGCTTTTTTATATTCCTCCGCGGATCCTTCGAACACTTTCCCGCTAAAAATTACAATTTCAATAAATTGATTTCTTTGTGATACGTACTTCAGTATATTCTTCTATCTATGAAAACCCAATCGATCAAAAAAAATATCGCCGCAATCGATGTCGGAACCAATTCTTTTCATTTGGTTGTTGTTGAATATTCTTCTTCGACCGGTCAATTCAGAACACTGGCTCGTGAAAAAGAATTGGTGAGACTTGGCTCTGGTTCTACCGATATGAAATACCTCTCGGAAAATGCAATGACGAGAGGTATTCAGGCATTGCGGTTGTTCAAGAAAATCGCAGAAGCATTCAACGCTCCCGTTCGTGCAATTGCTACAAGTGCTGTCCGTGAAGCATTGAATCAAGAAGAGTTCATTCGTCGCGCAAAAACAGAGGCGGGGATAAAAATAGAAGTTGCTTCCGGTGTTGAAGAAGCTCGAATGATCTATCTTGGAGTTGTTCAGGCGTTGCCTGTGTTTAATAAGAAAGTTCTCTGTATCGATATTGGCGGCGGAAGTACTGAATATGTCATTGGAAAGAAAAATAAAATATTAACAAGTAATAGCATTAAACTCGGTGCGGTGCGGTTAACGGATCGTTTTTTCCCCTCGGGACGTGTGACGGAAAAAGCCATTAAAGAATGCCGAAAATATGTCCGTGGTATGCTCACGCCGATCGTTCGAGAAGTTGGCAAATTCGACTATCAACAGGTTATCGGAAGCTCCGGAACAATTGTAAATTTGGCAAAAATAATTCTATCAACTCGTGATGAGCGAAATGAGCTATCCTTAAATAACATCCAATTTACGGACAAAGAATTATTCTCAGCGGTCGATCAAATTCTTTCGATGCAGAATTCAGATGAACGAGTGAAAATTGAGGGGTTAGATCAATCGCGTGCTGATATTATTCCCGCCGGTGCAATAATATTGGAACAATCATTCAAAGAATTTGGTATCTCGCAGATGACGGTATCGGAATATGCATTACGTGAAGGCATTATTTTCGATACCATGGAAAAATCAAAACAACGTCCTTCATTCCATCATCTATCCGATATCCGGTATAATAGTGTTCTCAATCTTTCGCAGCAATTTCATAATGAAATTAAGCATGGCAAACAGGTTGCTGAACTTGCTCTAAAGATATTCGATCAAACTGAAACATTGCATCATCTTTCTGTTAATGAACGGGAATATCTAGAGGTAGCAGCATTGTTACACGAAATTGGTCTTGCAATATCGCATGCACTTCATCATCGCCATTCATATTATATCATTAAGAATGCAGAGTTGATGGGATTCACCGAAAATGAAAAAGAGATCATCGCCAATGCGGCTCGCTATCATCGAAAAAGTCATCCAAAAATAAAACACGAGGGATTTCGCCTTTTATCGTTGGAAGATCAAGAATTGGTTGCCAAACTTGCAGCCATACTCCGTATTGCGGATGGATTGGATAGAACACATAACGGAAAGATCATCGATGTAAAAATAAAATCAATTGGTAAAAAATTACGCTTTCAAATCTCAACGAAAAATAAGAAAGATTTAGAAATTGAGTTTTGGGGTGCGGAAAGAAAAAAAGATCTCTTTGAAGAAATATTTAATACTTCGATAACGTTTGAACAAAAAAGAAGATGATAAAGACTTACTCCCGCCGATTAGTTCATCATACGATAATCTTCCCGTAATCTCTTCGTTATCGCTGATCTGCATTTTAGATTCGTATTTAAGGAGAATTCCGTACTATGCGAATCGCACATATTTCGGATTTACATTTAAATCCTGACTACTTTCCGGAACGAACTGAAGCATTTTATCAAATACTTGAGAAATGCAGAACTCTTGCCGTGGATCATATCGTGATTACCGGCGATATAACCAACCAGGCAAAAACTAAAGAGTTTGAGCATGCCCGTTCGATATTGAAAGAATTTGACCTTCTTGATCCTGCAAAATTGACCGTTACAATCGGGAATCATGATATTTATGGCGGTCCATACCATGCTGAAGATGTATTATCGTTCCCCGGTTTTTGTAAGGGAACAGATTACGATTCGAAAGTAAAAGAGTTCTATTCAACATTTCGAGAAACGTTTGACGATTGCAAGTATGTTTCCGGTACATCAGTATTTCCATTTGTTAAAATCATTCGAGATGTTGCTTTTGTGGGAATCAACTCTGTTGCGCAATGGAGTTCGTTAAAAAATCCGATCGGCTCCAACGGAGATATCGGAAAACATCAATATCAGCAGCTGAAGAAAATATTTGCAAGTGAGATCTTAAAAGGGAAAACTATTCTGGTTCTTATTCATCATCATTTCAACAAGATTGAACAGAAGAAATCAGCTGGTAAATTACAACGACTTTGGCACACTATTGAATCGAGTACAATGAAGTTATGGAAGAAAAAAAGATTGTTCCAATTGTTTAATGATGGTAAGGTTGGAAAAGTATTACACGGACATCTTCATAGCCATAATCATTATACACGGAAAAATATCGATTTCTTAAATGCCGGTGGGACCGTGTTTACAGATTCTCATGGAAATCATTCGTTTCATCTCTTAGATACTCATCAAAAAAGTATTGACCATACGAATGTTCGTATATCGATTTCAAAACAATTCAAAAAAGCTTTGGTAAATGTAAAATAAATTTTATGCTTTTCCCATATATACCAGCTTGACGCCGGCTAGTTTTGCATACTCTGTGATCCGTTCGTCACGGTAAAATTCTTTATAATAGATCTTTGTAATACCGGCATTTGCGATCAGTTTGAAGCAATTTAAACAGGGAGAGGCAGTAACATAAATTTCCGATTGATCGATCTGGATGCCATGTTTCGCCGCTTGCGCAACAGCATTCGCTTCTCCATGAACAGTGCGGACACAATGATCGTTCTCAATATCATGCCCGACCTCGTCGCAATGCGGTGCACCACGCAAACTTCCGTTATATCCAGTTGAAAGGATCGTCTTGTCGCGGACGATCACGGCGCCGACATGTTTCCTGCTGCAGGTGCTTCGTGTGGCAACTTGTTCCGCAATGTTCATAAAATATTCGTGCCAAGATACTCGCTGATCGTTCATAGTATTCCTATCGGATGAGCTGCATTTTTTTTATTTCAATAATATTCCCGGTTATCAAACGATAAACGTAGACACCGCTGCTCAATGATGATGCATTGAATGTTACGGAATGTGTTCCATATAATTGTGCTTCATTGATCAATGTGGCAACTTCTCTTCCCAATATATCGTACACTCTTAAAGATACATGGTTGGCAATTGGTAATTGATATTTAATTATTGTTGTCGGGTTGAATGGATTTGGAAAGTTCTGCCAAAGTAAAAATTCCGTCGGAACTGTTCCGTTTTCGACGAATGAAACCGACGTTCCGAAAATTCCAAGCTGATCTGCAATTCCCCGCGCAATGGCGTTGGCTGTTTTATCAAAAGAATTTGCACTGATATCATTCATATCTTCGTAGGTTAACGCAAGAACTTTTTCTTTATGATTAAACCAGAACCAACTTTCAGGATATTGTCTTGCTGCACTATCTTTCCAACTGATAGAATAATTGTACGGTTGAATTCCGCCGGGGAAATTATATCGCACTGTGTCAATAAATTTTATTTGGATCGTTGAATAGAGCTGCGATGTTCCTTTAACAGTGTGGTACACAAAAAATCGTTTTGTTCCTGTTGAAGAATGCATGTTCAATGCAATTTGTATCGGATTGGGTTCCGTCATGAGTCGGGTAAAAATTTTACGAAGCACTTTCACTTCCGGTTCACTTGCACTGGTGTCAACATTCCAATTGCTTTCGATATCAACATCGTGTGCATTCTCCCTTGCTTTGCCAAGTTCAACACCATCGGGATTGTACATTGGCACAATATTGAACACACAGCTGTCGCGAAGTTTTTTTCCTAACGAAGAATTTGATAACAAGATTTTGATGATCTCGTTGGTAACCCAGGTTCCCTGAACTTCGCCCGGATGCGTGCGGGCATGGATCCAGACTCTCTTTCGAGCATGTGAGATTTTCGTCGTATCTTGTATCGTCATTAAGAACATTGTCCGATTTTGCACTGTGGCTCCAATTGAGTCAACAATTACAAACGGACTTTTCTTCCATTGGGCAAGATCGTACAGCAGCGTATCATAACCATAGCCCCAGTTTCCCGATGAAGCAATCTTATATTCCAACGAGGTTGTATCCGGAAAACCACACGGATCACTCGCCATTTTTTCTTGAGCCGACGAATAGAAAACTGTCATCAACATCAACACTGCTATGTAAGAGGATTTTCTCATTTCATGAGAATCATTTTTTTTGTCTTAACACTGTTGTCGGAATGTAATCGATAGAAGTAAAGTCCACTTGATAGAGATTGTGCTGAGAATGTTGAGGTATACGTTCCCGGTTCAAGATATTCATTCACCAGCGTTGCCACTTCTTTTCCGAGGATATCGTACACCGTTAATGAGACCGATGCTCCTCTTGTAATTGAGAATCGGATATTTGTTGCTGGATTAAACGGATTTGGGTAATTTTGTTCAAGAACAAATTGCTGCGGAATCGTTGTGCGTTCATCGCGAACGGATGTTAGTCCATGTTTATATAATAGAGATATCCAGAGATCGGCATCAAAAAGCCATGAAAAATCGCTCGGCTCGTTGAATCGTTGATATTTGTAACTTACACCGGTCAATTGTTCCCATGCTCGGTTTGCTTTTTCACCCTGTGCTGTGTCATCTGAAAACAATGCGAATGTATCGTTCGCAGTGCTCGCCCATTCGATCCCGACAAAGATCGACTCCGGTGCAAATGTTCCTCCGGCCACATTGAATGATTTAGGCAGTATGAATGTGGTTGGTTTTCCGGATGTGTCAAACTTGGTCGTAATTGTTTTGATACTGGCGATCGTCTCGCTGGGACCACCGGAAAGTGAGTCGTAATTTTGTTTACCTGACGCCGTTTTTTTGAATACCACCGTGATCGAGTCAGGAGTATTCACAACTTTCGTCAGTGCCATCCAGATACTTGCTCCTACAACAGAAACTGGTTCGATCACATCAAAACGCTGATATTTTCCAATATCACCATATCCATTCGTTCCGGCAATAAAACCCCAACTATATGGATTTTTATAGATCTTCTTTGAGTTGCCGTAAAATAGCGAATCAATGGTTTGGGCAGAAAGTGACGAAGCCATAACGATAAGAACGAGCAACAAGTGGTTCATAATTCATCTTAATTTTGTAAATACGTCGGTGCAATAATACTAAGTAAAGCAATGTTTATTCAAAGAGCAACCTTTGTTAAAATATTCAATTATTCCATAAAAAAGAAACGTGCGTTCTCTCCAATTTTTTTTTACATTGCACAATAACGTACGTAGGATTCTCTTATGAAGATTTGTATCATCGGCGCGGGCAACGTCGGCGGAAATTTGGGAAAAATTTGGGCAGCCAAAGGACATACCATTATTTATGGTGTCCGGAATCCGTTAACACCAAACATACAAACAATCTTGCAAGAGACAGGAAATTCCGCAACGGCTGAGCTTATAAAACCTGCAGTGCAAAAATCTGATGTTGCTGTTCTCGCTACACCATGGGAAGCTGTGGGAGAAGTAGTATTTCAGATCGTTGATCTGAAAGGAAAGATATTGATCGACTGTACGAATCCCATTCGTCCAAATCCTGAATGGCCGCTCTCTCAAGGAAGTTCTGCCGCGGAGGAGATCGCCAAACGCCTTTCCGGTTTTAAAGTTGTAAAAGCATTCAACACGGTCGGTGCGGGAAATCTTTCGGACCTAAACTTCGGAACACTTCACGCCGATGCGTTCATGTGCGGTGATGACGCTGATGCGAAAAAGATCGTCGCCCAACTTGCAAAAGATATCGGGTTCGATGCACTTGACGTGGGTGGTTTACGCAGCGCAGAAATGCTGGAATCACTTGCAAAGTTATGGATCACGATCGCATATCAACAAGGTATCGGTCCAAATATTGCTTTCAAACTTCTACACAAATGATCGCGATCTATTCAATGATATCAATCATCATTGCACTGCTGCTTATCGTTGTTCCAATAAAATTTTACTTTCCCACCATATATTCCCATCCATTCTTTTTTACAAGATTGAAAGGAACTTTCCAATGATATTAGACCATCTTTCACGCGCTGGAAAATATTTCGATGTCCATTCAAGTTTCAAACATGCATTTGATTATCTACAGCAAACCGATCTTCGCACATTGTCCGATGGCCGGCATGATATTGAGGGTGATGATATTTACATCATCATTGCGAATGATACGGTTGGAACCGAACGAAAAAAACTGGAAACACATAGAAAGTATATCGACATCCAATTACCGATCGAAGGTTCATTCCCAATTGAATGGCATGATGTAGATTCCTGTAAAAATGTATCAAGTGAGTATGATAATGACAAAGATGTGAAATTATACAACGATCCGCCGTTATTTACGGTGCATCTTGCTTCCGATATGTTTGCCGTGCTTTTTCCGGAAGATGCCCACGCAGCACAACCACCGATGACATCCGTTAAAAAAGCGATCGTCAAGGTTGCAGTATAGACGTTGATGGAATTTCAATTACAAAAATCATTGTTGCGTCCTTGGAGCATTGGAGACGAGCCATCGCTGGAACATCACGCAAACAATCGGAAGATCTGGATGAATGTGCGGGATCATTTTCCCCACCCGTATCTTCGCGGTGATGCAATGCGGTGGGTGCAGCATGCATCTCACAATTTTTCGGAAACGGTATTTGCAATTGTCGTCAACGGAAATGCGGTCGGAAGCATTGGACTTGTTCCGAAAAATGATGTCTATCGGAAATCGATGGAGATCGGATATTGGCTCGGCGAAGAATTTTGGGGTAAAGGAATAATCACCGAAGCGGTTGGTGCGGTATCAAATTATGCGTTCGAGCGTTTCGATATTGTTCGTTTGTTCGCAGATGTGTTCGAATGGAACGCCGCATCCATTCGCGTATTAGAAAAGAATGGATATGAATTTGAAGCACGATTGAAAAAAGCTGTCTTCAAAGACGGAAAGATCTCCGATGCTTTGATGTACGCAAAAATAAAAAAATAACTATGAAACCATGGAAAACAATCTCACGGACAATGATACTCGATCATAGCAAATGGTTGAAAGTCGAAGACCATTCCATTCAGCTTCCAAACGGAACGACCATTGATAAATGGTGCTGGATTATCTCTCCGGATTATGTGAATGTCGTTGTTCAAGACGAAGACGAGAATTTCGTCTGTTTCCGTCAGACAAAATATGCCGCCAATGGAATTTCCCTTGCCCCGGTCGGCGGATATCTTGAACCGGATGAAGATCCCTTGACATGCGCAAAACGAGAACTTCGCGAAGAGTTGGGCTATCAGGCACGCGAATGGACATCCTTGGGACGATTTCCATGCGATGGCAATCACGGCAACGGTTTTGCAAATCTATTTCTTGCCCGCGGTGCCCATCAGGTCGGTGAGATCATTGCAGACGATCTTGAAGAGCAAGAGATCATTAGACTTTCTCGAAACGAATTGATGCAATCATTGTTGGATGGTGAATTCAAGGTTCTTTCATGGTCAACAGCAGTCGCGTTGACATTATTTCATGTGTAAAATTATGGAAAAATATTTTTTTACACTTGTTGCTATCGTATTACTCTCGTGCTCGGGAACACCCTTTGTTGCCGACACCCAATCAATTGATTTTACTGCTGAAAATATCTTTACCGGCAGCATTGAAGGTCCGGCATTCGATAAGAATGGGAATCTTTATGTTGTTAATTTTCAAAAGAATGGTACAATCGGAAAAGTTGATATGAGCGGCAACGCGGAGTTGTTTGTTGAACTGCCGCAAGGAAGTGTTGCCAATAGCATCAAATTCAATTCCAACGGTGATATGCTGTTAGCGGATTATCCGATGCATAATGTGTTGAAAGTTGATATGGGAACAAAAACCATTTCAGTATTCTGTCATAATGAACAGTTCAACCAACCGAATGATCTGTGCATCAATAAACGCGACCAGCTCTTCGCATCAGATCCGCACTGGAAAACGAATACCGGAAAATTATGGCGCATCGATCCGGATGGATCTTCAACGCTGCTTGAAGATAGTATGGGAACAACTAACGGCATTGAATTGAGTCCTGATGAAGCAATATTATATGTCAATGAAAGCATCCAGCGTTCCGTGTGGAAATATTCTGTTGATGAACATGGAAATATCTCGAACAAAACATTGTTCCATCAATTCACCGATTTTGGAATGGATGGAATGAAGTGCGATAAGAATGGAAATCTCTATGTTACACGATATGGCAAGGGAACGATTGCCGTCATCTCTCCCGAAGGAACAGTGATCCGTGAAGTCCGTTTAAAAGGAAAAAATTGCAGCAACCTTGTCTTCGGCGGAAACGACGGAAGAACAATATTCGTAACATTACAGGATAGAAAAGGAATGGAACGCTTTTACAACGACATTCCAGGAAAGGCATATTAATTTGCGTTATTGTATCATTGTATTGTTGACGTTCCTTTTTCTGTCAACAGTATCCGCTCAGACATTCACACAGTTCGTTCAGCGGCTTGAAACACTTTCTCCCGCACAACGCACTGGGGCTGTCGAAAAGTTCTTTTCAGCAAATCACAACATACCTATTATCGAACAAGATTCTCTTCTTCATTTTGTATTCTATGGAAAAGCCGGATCGGTCAGCGTAAACGGTAATCTTCAACATTGGAACACACCCGACTCAATGAAAAGGATGGAGTGCGGCGACAGTACGTTCTTTTATCGAACATTCGTAGCACCGTCTAATGCACGGCTTGATTATCAAATGATCGTTGATGGCAATTATCAACTCGATCCGCGCAATCCGCATCATACTCCAAGCGGATTTGGAACTCATTCTGAAGTACGGATGCCAAAATTCATTGCTTCGCCGTACCTCGCCATCAGAACAGATATTCCCCATGGAACGATCGATTCATTAGGGCCTTTCATGAATATCCCATCACCTTTGTGCAGGTATCTTCCTGCCGCCAGAGTGATAAAAGTATACAAACCAGCAGGTTATGATACGTTATCAAATCTTTCTTCAATCTATATTCATGATGGAATCGAAGCAATTGACTTTGCATGTGTTCCGATCATCATTGATAACCTAATCGCAGAGAAGAAGATCCAACCGATCATCGCTGTCTTTATTCCTCCCGTACATCGGTATGATGAATACTTTGGAAAAATGAAGGACCGATACGTGAAATATTTATCCGAAGGGCTCGTGCCGTTGATCGATCATTTATATAGGACCGAACCTACGTCCCAGAAACGTGCAATGATTGGAATTTCCGATGGTGCATATTTTTCTTTGCATGCTGTGTTGAGCCGACCTGATATCTTTCAGAACGTTGGAGGACAATCTACAACAATCACACCGTTGTTGATCGATTTAACAAAAAAACAATCCAATACAAACAAAATTTCTCCGCAATTGAAGATCTATCTCGATTGCGGACGATTCGATATCAAGGAAAATGATAACTTTAACTTTCTTGAAATGAACAAGAATTACAGCGCACTTCTTTCGTCGCTACGAATACCTCATTACTTCAAAGAAGTCAATGATGGTCACGAGTGGGCAAGTTGGCGTGAACGCATGCCAGGCATGTTCATCTATTTTTTTGGACGATATCAATGACAATTCTCTCCGAGCGAAAATTACAACTGCTAAAGGCGCAGCAGAATGCTGAAAAATTATTTCAGACCATTGAGCAGCACGGTCTTATTGTTGCCGAAAAACCTGAAAAAATATTGAATGATGAGATATACGAACTCGCATTCGATATGTTCGGTATTCGAAAATATTGGCACAAACGGATCGTCCGCGCAGGAAAGAACACCCTGCTGCCATACAAAGAGAATCCACCCGATCTTATCATCCAATCAGATGATATTTTGTTCTTCGATTTTGGTCCGGTGTTCGAAGATTGGGAAGCGGATTTCGGAAGGACCTTCGTGCTTGGCAATGACCCACAAAAAATAAAATTGAAGCACGATATTGAACTCGCATGGTACGAAGGGAAAAAATATTACGAAGCACATTCGTCAGAACTTACCGGTGCACACTACTATCACTACATCTCTTCTCTTGCAGAAAAATACGGGTGGCATTTCGGCAACATTCATTGCGGACATTTGATTGGAAATTTTCCCCATGAACGTATTCTCGGGGACGAAGAACAAAATTATCTCCATCCAAACAATCACAGCAAACTCAGCAACCTTGATATTCAAGGAAATCCGCGCGACTGGATATTAGAGATCCATTTCATCAATAAAGAAAAGACCTTCGGCGGATTCTTCGAACAGCTGCTTAGTGTTTAACAAATGATATTTTGTCATTAAAAAAGGAGGCAGTACCCGCCTCCTTTTTTAATTGGTCAGAATTGATTTCTTTATTATTGCAATGTCGCGTATCCTATGCTCCATTCAGGATACGTTGATGTCCATTTGAAACCTGTATAATACGCACGATAGATTCCGTTGATCTTTTTGAACGATGGATATGATATTTCGGTCGTAGCCCACGTTGTATGCGATACTCCCTTTGTGATCACCGGATTATTTTCCAACTTCGTCCAATGGATGCCATCGATCGATGTTGCAATACCGAATGCGGGAGAGGCTGAAGAAGAAGTACTGCTATACATCATGATAAACTTTCCATTTTCATAGATGACAGAAGGGAAATATACCCCTTGACCCTCCCATTGTTGTGAAACGGAAATGATCGGCGTTGTTCCATATCGTTTCCAATTTTTTCCATCGGCTGAAATAGCGAGACCAATCGAAAAAGCATAAACGTCATTTGATCTGCAAGACATAAAGAAATAATAGGTACCATTTACCTTGATCACGTCCCCTGCTACCAAATTAAGATCCCATTGACCAAGCGGCGTGAACAACGGTGCAGGGGAAGATTCCCAATTGATTCCATTCGAGGAGCTGGCAATTCCAATTCTATATCGTTGCGATACATCCGTACCCGTATACAACATTTTGTATTGGTTGTCTACTTTGAAGATCGGTCCAGGCGCAATACTGTAATTGTTCCAATCGCTGTTTCCTACCGTCAAAATTGGTTTCGAATTCTTTTTCCAAGTGAGGCCCCCGTCGATCGTTGTCGCCAGACCGATACTAGCAATATTCCTTTTTGCAATCGTATCCACACCGATAGAGGCATAGGTCATTTTCCACACACTGTCATCGTTGAAAATGAACGGTTGTCCAACACCGAGAATATCAAAATATGACTCCCCTTTTTTTAGAATTGGATTTGAAGGATTGTGTACCCAATTATTCCAATTCACAATCGGTGATGCACCCCACGTAACCACAATTTGAACACCTCCAACACCCGTTGCAACCGGTTGGAGCACCATAGAAAGATTGGTAACGGCTCCTTCGTTTACTTGAACTTGTGAAGCCCCCGCATATTTTACCAGATTATCTGTGCCGTATGCTTTGATATCCACTTTCCACATCCCAACCGGAACTTTCTCAAAAGAAATTTCAGTGCTCGAATCATTCAGAACATTCATTTGTTTTTTCAATGAATCATATCCTTGACGGTTTAAAACAACGAAGATGCTTGCAATCTCAGGCGGAATTGATGATTTGTCAAATGCCAATGATATATTACCGGATGTCGTTGCGCGATTAACCGCAGTGTCTACCGAGGTGTTGGTTTCACAGGCTATCAATAATACTGCTGCTAAAAAAGTAGTGATATAGATTTTCATAGTGGCTCCAAGATTTATCATAAGAAACGTACTGTTCTTTTAATTAAACAGCAATCCAATTTTTTACCGAAAAATAACTCTTGCTTCGGTGAAGCTTTTATCGTAATATTACGATAAAGAAGACACCTATGGGAACAACAAAAAAAGAAGAGTTTACTGCAAAACAGAATCGTTTGTCTGAATTGGCAAAGGCGCTTGGACACCCGGCTCGTGTTGCGATACTGGAATTTCTTTCCAAAAGTGATTCATGCATGTGCGGCGATATTGTTGAAGAGCTTCCTCTTTCGCAATCCACTGTATCACAGCATTTGCGCGAATTAAAAAATGCCGGATTGATCAAAGGAGAGATCGAGGGAACATCCGTCTGCTACTGCCTGAATGAAAAGGGATGGAATGAAGTTCAATCATTGCTTGGCGATTTTCTTGTTTCTGTAAAGAAATGCTGTTGAAAATTTTTTGCCCAAATCCATCGTAATATTACGATAATAATTTTATTATTTTATCACTAAGGAGAACCAGTATGCCTACCGATCAAGAACTGAAAGAACTCGTCAAAGAAAAATACGGCGAGATCGCTTTACAATCAAAGGAGCAAAACAAATCATCGTGTTGCGGCACGGATTGCTGCTCAACCGTTGATTTTTCTATCATGGCGGAAGATTACACCAAACTTTCCGGTTATGTTGCGGATGCGGATCTAGCGTTAGGCTGCGGTCTTCCGACAGAATTTGCTCAGATCAAACCGGGCGACACGGTTGTTGATCTAGGTTCAGGCGCAGGAAATGACGCGTTTGTCGCTCGATCGATCGTTGGCGAAACCGGCCATGTGATTGGAATCGATATGACCGAACCGATGCTTGAAAAAGCAAACAAGAATGTAAAATTACTTGGCTTCACCAATGTTGAATTTCGATTCGGTGATATTGAAAATATTCCAATTAATAATAATGTGGCTGATGTTGTCGTCAGTAACTGCGTGATGAATCTTGTTCCCAATAAGCAAAAAGCATTTTCTGAAACATTCCGCATCTTAAAACCGGGCGGACATTTTTCAATTTCAGATATCGTGTTGAAAGGTGAGCTGCCGGATAATATCCGCTCTGCTGCAACACTGTATGCCGGGTGTGTTTCAGGTGCGCAGCAGATGGAAGAATATCTGCAAACGATCAAGGAAGCAGGATTTACCAACATCGTTGTTCAAAAAGAACGAGAAATCAATATTCCAAATGAACTGCTGGTAAAGTATATTTCATTAGAAGATACAATGGCATTTAGAAAAACCGGCACGGGAATTTTCAGCATCACTGTTTATGCGGATAAACCATAAGACATTTATAGTGAACCGTTCACTTTAAGTGGACGGTTCATCTGTAATCAAAAGGAGAACCGATTAAATGTCCAAACGAATCCTCATACTCTGCACCGGCAATTCCTGTCGCTCTCAAATGGCGGAAGGTTTCCTTAAATCCTTCGATCCAACATTGGAAATTTTTTCTGCCGGAACAAAAGTTGCCCCGAAAGTCTCTTCTAAAGCAATTCAAGTGATGAATGAAATTGGGATCGACCTCAGTAAGAATTTTCCAAAAACAGTTGATCAATTTCTTCCGGAATCTTTTGATTACGTTATCACTGTCTGCGATAATGCAAAAGAAAGCTGTCCCATATTCTTTGGAAATGTCAAACATCGATTGCACATTGGTTTCGATGACCCTGCTGATGCAACGGGAAGCGAAGAAGAAATTCTTTCGATATTTCGGCGTGTTCGTGATGAGATTAAAATTAATTTCTTCAAATTCTATAATGAAACTGTAACGAAAGAATAATTATGTCCTCACTCACAAAAAAACTTTCGTTTCTTGATCGGTATTTAACACTATGGATCTTTCTTGTAATGTTAATCGGTGTTCTTTCGGGATATCTATTTCCAGGTATTGTCGATTTTTGGGGTTCCTTCCAAAGTGGCACCACAAATATTCCTATTGCTGTCGGATTGATCCTGATGATGTATCCTCCTCTTGCAAAAGTAAAGTATGAAGAGCTCGTCGATGTGTTCAGGAATAAAAAAGTGCTGCTCCTTTCCCTCATTCAAAACTGGCTGATCGGTCCCGTGTTGATGTCTCTGCTTGCGGTTATTTTTCTTCGCAACTATCCGGAATATATGGCAGGGTTGATCATCATCGGACTTGCACGCTGCATTGCGATGGTGATCGTCTGGAATGAGTTGGCAGAAGGAGATACTGAATATGCGGCGGGACTTGTTGCATTCAATTCCATCTTTCAAGTGATTTTCTTCCCTCTCTATGCTTATACATTCCTGACAATATTTCCTTCGTTATTTGGTTTGAAAACATTTGCCATTGATATTACTATTGGACAGATCGCAGAAAGCGTCTTCATCTATCTTGGAATCCCATTCATCGCCGGAATTGTAACGCGATTCACACTCCTGAAATTCAAAAGCAAAGAATGGTACCAAAAGAAATTCATATCAAAAATTTCGCCGATAACATTGATCGCTCTCCTCTTTACCATTCTCGTGATGTTCTCTTTAAAAGGAGAATACATTGTTAAGATCCCGTTTGATGTTATCCGCATCGCAATTCCTCTTGTCGTTTATTTCGTCATTATGTTCGCTATCTCGTTTTATCTTGGACGAAAAGCGGGGGCTGATTATGCGAAGACTGCAACGCTCTCATTCACTGCTGCAAGCAACAATTTTGAATTGGCCATAGCTGTTGCTATTGCAGTCTTTGGAATCAATTCCGGAGTTGCTTTCGCCGCTGTCATTGGTCCGTTAGTTGAAGTTCCGGTGTTGATCGGTCTTGTAAATGTCTCTCTTTGGCTTAAGAAGAAATATTTTGCTGTTTCAATGTAACTGATGTACCTTTCATAAAAACATGATGAAACGTACTCTTATTATTATCACCGCCACGATCAGCTTGTATTATTTTAACGGCTGCTCATCATCCAAAGAATTTTCTGCGCGAATTGTTGAATCTCAAATCATGTCCGTTCAGCAATGGGGCGGAACTCCCGCAATTGATTCTCTTGCAAAGAAACATACCATCAATCACATCACTCTCCATCATCAGGGTGAACCGTTTCCGAGAGGAAAGGATCCGATCCAATATCTGCGGAATCTTCAAAATTGGTCGCGTAGCGAAAAAAAATGGATCGACATTCCCTATCATTATATCATCGATCTTGATGGCAAGATCTACGAAGGACGGAACATCAATTACGCTGGCGATACCAATACAGAATACGATCCAACTGGTCACGCGCTTATAGAAGTCGTCGGAAATTTTGAAGGGGTTGAACCAAACCAAGAACAGCTTGATGCAACGGTAAACTTAATGACACTGCTTGCGATAAAATTTAATGTTCCCGCAGATTCTATCCGCGGACACAAAGATTATTCCTCAAAGACCGTTTGCCC